>CAMBUC010000063.1 GCA_945871045.1 uncultured bacterium | reverse complement strand
GGGATGATCGACTGGTACTGTCCGGTCAGTTCAGCGCCTGTATAAACTGCCTGAATTCCCTTTAAGCCAAGAGCATCACTCAGTGTCACCGATTCGGATGTTTTTTGATCAGAAGCATTTTCCGATCCGTCATTCGTTTCCTTATTGTCCGACGGAGACTGTTCCTCAGACTGCTGTCCGCTCTCCTCTGTTTTCTCCGGCTGTGTATCCTGCGGCTGCCCGGTTTCTTCTTCATCCTCTTCCCGGACAAACACGTAACGATATCCTTCCGGTTGCTTTACATTATATTTTGCAACGATATGCGCTGCGTAATTTACAATGATATCACGTTCATTATCCTGCAGCTCGTAAGGTTCTTCGCCGCATCCGCCAAGCGTCAGCGCCCCTGCCAGAAGCACTGCACTCAGGAGACTTTTTTTCATTCTCAGGTCTCTCATAAAAGCCCCTTCCAAAAACCATTTTTTACGGATTGAAAAGCAATTGTTTTCACCGCTTTCAGACAATTTTATGTTATCATTGTTTGTCGCTTCGTGCAACTACATTTTTATCCAATTCCATCCAGAAGTCCACTCCGTCTGACCGGTTGAAAACCCCACACGCTCTGTGATGGGACTCCATGATCGCCCGCACAATGGAAAGACCGATACCGCTGCCGCCGTACTCCCTCGTACGCGCTTTATCAACCTTGTAAAACTTATCCCATATCTTATCGATATCTTCCTCGGGAATATTGCTTCCGGTATTAAATACATGAATGCGAAGGGCCTCATCCTGATCCGTATAATAGATCCGGATCTGTTTTTCACCGGCCGCATAGTGGATCGCATTGCTCAGATAGTTGGTAACTACCTCTTCAATCTGAAACTCATCCCCCCACACGAATACCGGTTCCTCCTCAAAGGTCAGGTTGATGCCGTTTTGCTGCAGGAGCAGGGAAGCATTTTCAACGACTCCTCCGATCAGTTCCGTAACGTCAAACCGTTCAATGGTCAACGCATCCGTCCCAAATTCCAGATGATTTAATGTGAGTAGTTTTTGTACCATCTGATTCATTTTACCGGCCTCATCCATGATCACTTCACAGTAAAAATCCCGGCTTTCCGCATCGTCATTAATGCATTCCTGCAATCCCTCCGCATACCCCTGAATGAGTGCCAAGGGCGTCTTTAGTTCATGGGATACGTTGGAGAGAAACTCTTTTCTCATCTCATCGATCTGCTCTTTTTTCTCAATATCGCTTTTGAGTTCATTATTTGCTGTTTTCAGTTCTCCGATGGCCCGCTCCAGTGTCTCGGATAACTGATTCATATGCCGGCCCAACTGCTCGATCTCCTGAATGCTGCCTCCCTCTTCATACTTTGCGGTAAAATCCAGTTCGGTCATCTGTCTGGAAATATCAGTGAGTTGTCGGATCGGCCGGGTGATCCGTTGGGTAACCAGAATCACGATCACGGCACTGATCAGAATACCTGAAATACCAATATAGGCCAAAAACCGGTTTGCAATGCTGACACTTTCCCGGATACTTTCCAGCGCTGTGCGCATCATGATCAGATTTCCATCATCCAATGTGCCCCACAATACCATATATTCCGAGGACATCCGGCGGTCTGTCACAAGCAGCACCGAATAGTTATCGGTACTCACTACTTCATGGCGGTCTTTATCGCCGGCTGCCCCAAAAAGCACATCCATAAATCGGTTGATCATGTTGATACTGTCATTGGACGTGGAACGGATCACCGTGCCATCCGATGCGATGATCAGTAATTCGATATTAGAATTATCGCACAAACGGTCCAGTTGGACATCCATATCGGCATCTGTCAGTTCCCCCCGCTACGCCGCCGAATTAATAGTTACATAACAATTGACCAGCTGTGTAGACTTTAATTTACTGTAGTAACTCTCCAAAAAAGTAGTATTCAAAAACCAGCACAGTAAAACTGTGCCGGAAATCAGTCCAATGATCACTAAATAGATCTGTGTTGTAATCGAACGTTGGTGTCGCATGTCACCTCTCCTAAAACGCATCAAGAATCAGTTACCTCAAATTTGTATCCCATGCCCCAGATGGTTTTGATGCAGTCACCATAGTCTCCCATCTTACTGCGCAATTTTTTGACATGTGTATCGATCGTTCGTGCATCCCCGAAATAATCATAATTCCAAACACTGTTTAATATCTTTTCACGGGATAAGGCAAGACCTTTATTTTCCATAAAATAGGTCAGTAATTCAAATTCTTTATAACTCAGTTCCACCTGCTCACCGGCGATCGTGACGATATGGGCTGCACGGTCCACGCGGATGGGTCCCGCAGACAATACCTGATCTTCCTCCAGCCGGTTCGTTCTTCGAAGGATGGCTTCCACGCGGGCCACAAGGATCTTGGGGCTGAAGGGTTTTGATATATATTCATCCACACCCAGTTCAAAACCATTTAACTCATCACTCTCCGCACTTTTTGCTGTCAGCATGATGATCGGCACTTTGGAATGCTCACGGATCTCCTTGCACACTTCAAACCCGTTGATCTTTGGCATCATGACATCTAATATGATAAGAGAAATGTCTTTATCTGCATAAAACAGATCCAGCGCTTCCTCCCCGTCAGCCGCCTCCAACACTTCATATCCTTTTTTTACCAAAAAGTCGCGCACCAGTTTGCGCATGCGGCTTTCATCATCTACCACCAGAATCTTAATCGTCGTCTCCATTTAACAACCTCTCTTTCTGCAGAATGACAGCCTCCCGTTCCTTCAGTTCCTGTTCCCAGGATGCATACTTATCCTGCAGTTTATTTTCATAGTTTAGTACTGTTATACTGTTACTGCTATATGCGATCGCAAACATGACAAGAATCACCGCCACCGCCAGAAAATTCACCGCCAGCGACCACCGGAAGGCACGCCGGTGCTGATTGCTTTCCTCCCGCAGCGCGTTGGTGGTGCCCGCCGCGTCTACGACCTTCACCTGAAAGCGCACCGGAATCGGCGGAATCTGATCATTTTTTACCTGCGGCATCGTATATAGGTAGTCCTGCAATTCATGCAAATACGCATACCCCACCTGCGTCTGAAACATTTTCTGTGTGACCATCCGCTGATAGATCGCCAGCACCCGATCCGGATACTGCAGATCCACATGGGACCTCATATAACGAACACCGTCCGCTTCCTTTTTCGCTTCCTTATAAAGATCTTCATCATCAAAAGAAAACCCTTCCACTATCCATGCATCATTCTTTGCCATATCTATCCCACTCTATCTTTTTTCCAAAATCATTCTCTTTATTTATTATCGTACATTTCGGTTCAATTGCAAGTAAAAACTTTTTATTTCACAGTATCTACATAATTTGTACAATATCACGATTTTTTGTGCAATATCATTATTTTGTTCTTTCTTTTTTCTTCTTATATGTTATAATTAGTCTATATATGTAAAGAACGTGTAATACGTGCGGAAAAATTACACCTCAGGAGGTTCGCTATGACGAAGAAAAAACTAGACAAACAAACGAGAAAAACTGCGGTGAAACCGAAAAAGCCACCAAAGGCAGCGAAAACAAAGTCTGGGAATCAAGGTAAGCGCAACGAGAAACGTTCAACGATCAAAACAAAAGTGTTATTTCCCATTATCCTGCTTGCAGTTGTCATCTTTGCATCCGGTTTTTTAAACATCAGCAGCATGAGAAGCATGCAGCGCGGAAGCACGGCGCTTACTTCCAAGAGTCTTCCCACATTGATCGCCCTTGATACTGCGATCGCTGACTTCGGTAATCTGCAGCGTCTCATTTACGCTCACTCACTATCCGAAGACAAGGATGAGATGACCAAATATCAGGACAAAGCGGATGAGTTATTTGCCGAGATTGAAACTGCACTTCAGGAGTACGAAGCCGGTATCAGTTCCGAGGAAGATCTTGCACTGATCAAAAGTTTCAGAGAGAATTTCGATACATACACCTACACCTTTGAGACTGCCGAACAGCTCAGTTTTATGATGATGAAAAAACTGGCCCAGTCTTATGTACCGAGTCTGATGCAGCCTTGTGCCGATACCATGCAGCAGCAGTTAGAGGCCATGAAAGCCAGCATTCAGATCACCATTGATCAGGATGTGCAGGCACAGCGGGATAGTTACAATCAGGCAGTGCTTCTAACAGTACTTGCCACGATCTTTGGATTTATCGTTGCTATTTTTGCTTACATCCTTGTAAACCGCAGCGTGATCAACCCGATCAAAAAGACTACCACAAGCCTTGACAAGATCGTTTCCGACATTCAGGCCGGCCACGGCGATCTGACCGCCCGCATCCATTTGAATTCTACCGATGAGATCGGACGTCTGGCAAAAGGTATCAATGTCTTTATTGAAACGCTCCAAAGCATCATGTCCCAGATCGTTTCAAATGCAGACCATCTTGGCAGTGTTGTAAACACCGTTTCAGGCAGCGTTGTTACCGCGAGCGGAAACGCTTCCGATATTTCTACTTTATTAGAGGAACTGTCCGCTACTATGGAAGAGATCTCTTCTACTACTACAAGCGTCAATGATGAAGTTGCCAATGTAGGATCAGAGGTTTCAAGTATCGCTCAGGATACCGTAACAATGAACACTTATGCCGGAGAAATGGAAGCACGTGCGAGAGAACTGGAGATCGCAGCCCAGAGCAACAAAGAAAGTACCAGCGAGATCATCAATGGCATCATCACTTCTCTGGAAGCCGCTATCGAAGAAAGCAAACGGGTATCCAAGGTCAACGATCTTACCGATGAGATCTTAAATGTATCCAGCCAGACAAATCTCCTTGCGCTGAATGCTTCGATCGAGGCTGCAAGAGCCGGAGAAGCCGGAAAAGGATTTGCAGTCGTTGCAGACGAGATCCGTACACTGGCAGATTCTACCAGACAGACAGCCGGAAACATTCAGGAGATCAACCTCATGGTTGTGCGTGCAGTAGATTCCTTAGTTGAGAATTCACACGCCATTGTTGACTATATCAACGAGACGATCCTTCCGGATTATGAGAAGTTCGTAGAGACCGGAAGACAGTATCGCGATGATGCGACCCACATCAACAATACAATGAACGTATTCGAAGAACGTACGAAGTATTTGTTGAAGACCATGCAGGAGATTTCAGATGCGATCAACGGTATTTCCGCTGCTATCGAAGAAAGTGCTTTAGGCGTTACAAATGCTACCGAAAACACTTCTACCTTAGTAAACAATATCGAAACCGTAAATCAGGAAATGAACACCAACCAGCAGATCAGCATGCAGTTAAAGCAGGAAGCCGATCGTTTCACAAACTTATAAGAACACAATATTTCAAAAACATAAAAATAACGGGCATTTCAAAATGCCCGTTATTTTTATGTTTGTTATTTCTCTATCTGCAAATACTTTTCAACCAGTCCACAAATCTTTTTCTGCTCGATGGGTTTGGATAAACAATCACTAAAACCAACTGACAGATAGCGCTTTCGTGCTCCCACGCTATCTTCCGCAAGAAGAAGAACCACCGGAACCGGCTCCTTGATACCTTTCTCCGCTTCTTGTGCACGGATCTTTTCCAATACCTGCGGTCCATCCATTTCCGGCATCCTATGATCCACAAAGATCAGATCTACATTCCTACGTTCCAGAATCCGCAAGCATTCTTCTCCATTCTTTACCATGACCGTCTTTACATTTAACTTGCGAAGCCACGCATCTATCTCCTTTAAATACAAGAGATTATCATCTACTACCATCACAGTCTGCTGTTCATTAGGATTCTGTGTCGTTTTTTCCCATGACAGCATCTGTCCCTTGTTCTCCGGATCCATTCCATCACCCGTTCCGTAAGTTGCATGATCCAGCACGCGCTGTGGAACCATGACCACGACCTTTGAACGGTTGTTTTCTACATGGCACTCGATCGTGCCCTTCATTTCCAGCAACAGACGCCTGCAAACAGAATAGGGGATATAATTTACTTCCGATTCCACACACTTGTCTGATCGCTGTGCCAGCGCTGACAACCGGTTCAATTCTCCGCTCAGCATTCCGTGATCGTCAAAATACAGTGACAGAATCAGGAGAGCATCTGCATAACGAATTTCTGAGGAAATTTTCAATTCGATAGAAGTAAACTTTGATGACATGCCTGCGCATCGGAAAATGCCCGTCATCACTTTTTCCACGTCAATCCTATCTCCATACCAGTTTCTCGGAACATCGGGATCCAAGGTCATTTCTACCCGCTTACATCTTCCATGCTTTCGTTCTTCCATCAGTGTATGCAAGGTCTCTGCCAATTCGCTGACATTGTACTCCCGCTCTTTCGAGGTCACGACCCGCTTATCAAGGGAATAATCCAGCATGACAGCCACCATATCTTCCAGTTTCTGCCCGGCCTCCAGAATCTCCAAAGACATCTCCCTGACATCATCCGATGTCCGGTCATCCTGACAGATCACATCGGATCGGTTTTTGATGATCTGGAGCGGAGATCCAAAGCCATTTGTCATGTGATGCAGGAACAGTTTTTTCGTTTTGTCCGATTCTGTGGCATGCGCCTGTACCTGTTCCAGATCCCTCATATAATAATACTCATCCGTACAATCATATAACCACATTACATATCCGGTGAGAATGCCGTTCTCTTTCAATTCGGAAACAACCACATCACAGATCTTTCCGTTATGCTTTAGCGTATCGTGATTATGTAAATAGATCAATTCCACGATCGCCTCATTGTCCCCGCTCTGCTCTAACTCCGGACAGAGCATGGCAGCAATAGCATTATAGGCTTTTACATTTCGGTTGCTGTCCAGAATGATATAACCCTCGCCCAGTTCGTCCAGGATCGTTTCACGTGCGATCTGTCCGTCGTCCAATAACTGGTAATTTTTATCAAAGTGATAAATGAGCCAGCAGGATGTCACCATAAGGGTCGGTCCAAAATCAAAACCTCCGGTCAGCCCGGCAAGATTCAACAGATACGCCACACAGGGCAGCACAGCCGAAAACGCGATCACAGATATGACTACATCGAGATTCTTCTCACCGCGCACCACCGTTCCGATGTAGAGCACCAGAGCAGCCAGCAGTGCCATATATCCCATATACACATATCCAAGGGGCAATAGTTCAAACCGGATCTGCGCAGCAAATATTTTTTCAACGATGGAATATTGCGAGAACAGCAAGTGAAAACTTTCATCCAAAAACAACAGTACTGCGAAAACTGTGTTACACACCCAAAAGATGATCAACTGCCATTTTCTGATCTGAAGTTCACAAAACATTCCCATGAGATGCAGCATCACCGTCAAAAACAATAATGCGGATACATACTGCGAGCGGATCGCCCACTGACTGCTTTGCTCCGACATGGTGGAAAGCGCTTCCAGATATCCGTAAATATTAAGGATTCCACAAATAAATGCCAAAAGCAACAGCCTCTGCTTCGTTGTATTTTTTTCAATGTAGACCTTGTAAACAAGCCAAAATGAAAGTAGAAAGATCAAAAATTGTACCGATCGGCTGAGTAAATAAATAACATTCATAATATTCATTCCCCTTGGTAATAATATGTCATTCGTACCTGTTCAGTATCGTCACAGATTCCGTCACTTTCTATTCTATCGCCTTTTCACCATAATGTAAAGCATTCGGACAAAATTACAAGCGGGCAGATACAAAAAATGTATCTACCCGCTTGAATGAAAGAATTCATAGGAAGGCTATGTTATGTTCGCCGAAATACTTTCGGCTAAGATTGCGGAATATCCTCATTCTGAAACATGTAATCGGTATCCTCTATAGAATAATACACAATATTTCCTTCTTTCGGATATTCCATTCCAAAGGACCGCGCCTTTTCGCAGACTGCAAAATAATCTCTGGTATCTTCCAGCCGTTTCCTCGTATCTTCGTTCAACAGTCGAAGTGCATCGATCTCTTTTTGCAGTACTGCAACACGATATGTTTTTTGCTGCACCTGAAAATTCAATTTTAAAAATACGGTACACACCACAGATGCAACAACCATAAAAAGTATCAGATAGATCAAGTGTCCGCGTTCTTCACGAAACACGCGATTCGCCTGAAGCGTATAATACCGCTTCAGATCTTCCTCGCGGCGTCTATCATAATATGCATCTATCTCATCTTCAGTCATAGGAACAGTTTTCTGTTCAAGCACTCTTCATCCCTGCCTTTATCTGTTCTAACAAACTCATGACCGCCTCCGTATCACCGCTGATCGCGATACGCAGCAACTGGCCCTGGTCATGATATTCATAGGACATGGAGGAGATCCCCTCTCTGCTTTGTTCCTGCAGATTACGATACAACTCCAACCCTTCCATTTCCGAAATTCCCGGAAAATCAAGCAGTGCACAAAAAGCTGACTCTTTCCGATCCTGCTCTCCAAGAAACCCTCGCACGATCTGCAATGGAGAACTTTGTCCCGGCATTTGTCTGGAAAACAATTTTTTAATCTCATCTTCGGTAAACCGCCATTGCACGCCGATTTTCTGGCCTGTGAGCGTACCATCTTTTAAATAGTTACGGATGGTCCGGCTCGTCATACCGGTTACCTGAGCGACATCCGCTACTGTATATAATTTTTCATCCAGCATACCGATGCCTCCTTATCCCTTATTATATTTCATTCTTATTCATTTGTAAACATTATTTTACATAATTTTTTCTATAATTTCATTTATCTTATAAATAATACATTTTTATTCTATCTATTTCTTTTAAATATCTTAATTTTCCTAATAATATCTTTATTTTATATTTTTTTCTCTTATATTAATTTATTTACATTTATTTATCTCTCTCTTCATCTTTTTAGATTCTTTTTCCTTTTTTTATCTGTTTTTTCATTTATTTTCATATTTTAGATTAAAAAAACAGGTGTCTCATTGCTCTCACGAAACACCTGTTTGGAACGTTTATTTCATTGTTTGTAACTGTGCAGTTCTTTTCCAGTCACCATTTTTTATCAGCCAAGGTTGCGCACCTTAAAATCCCGCTCCGCTTCGCGGCGTGCGTCCTTTTTCGCAATATCCTGACGCTTGTCATACAATTTCTTTCCGCGGGCAAGCGCGATCTCTACTTTCACCAGACTGCCTTTAAAGTATACCTGAACCGGTACTAACGTATAGCCTTTCTCCTTAATCTTTCCAAGAAGACGCATGATCTCTTTTTTATGCATAAGGAGTTTTTTCGGGCGCATCGGATCTTTATTAAAAATATTTCCCTTTTCATAAGGACTCACATGCATACCGTAAATGATGATCTCACCATTTTCAATACGGACGAAAGCCTCTTTGATGCTGCAGTTTCCCTGTCGGAGGGACTTCACTTCTGTTCCGTGCAGTTCAATACCTGCTTCATAAGTCTCCTCCAGAAAAAAATCATGCCGGGCTTTTTTGTTGTTTGCGATCAGTCTAACATTGGATGCCTGCTTAGCCATAATA
>CAMBUC010000062.1 GCA_945871045.1 uncultured bacterium | reverse complement strand
CAAAGTCTGTCGTCGCCTTGCTATAGAAAGCAAGTTCCGCAGGATCATGGTCGCGGAGACGTAACTCTTCTTCCTTCATGCCAAGGCTCAGAAGCCAGTCACGGCAGAAACCTCTCCAGTACTGGAACCACTCAAGGTCTGTTCCGGGCTCGCAGAAGAATTCCAACTCCATCTGCTCGAACTCTCTGGTACGGAACGTAAAGTTACCGGGTGTGATTTCGTTACGGAATGACTTTCCGATCTGAGCAATACCAAAAGGTACTTTCTTACGGGATGTACGCTGCACATTCTTAAAGTTAACAAAAATACCCTGTGCGGTCTCAGGTCTTAAGTATACGGTGTTCTTTGCATCCTCGGTAACACCCTGGAACGTCTTAAACATCAGATTGAACTGACGGATATCGGTAAAATTATGTTTTCCGCAGGTGGGACAGGGAATATTGTTCTCCTCGATAAAATTCTTCATCTTCTCCTGTGACCATCCGTCCACAGAATCCTCTAAGGTAATTCCGTTTGCTTCTGCATAATCTTCAATGATCTTGTCTGCGCGGAAACGCTCATGACATTCCTTACAGTCCATCAAAGGATCAGAAAAGCCGCCCAAATGTCCGGAAGCCACCCATGTCTGGGGATTCATAAGGATCGCACAGTCCACACCTACGTTGTAGGGATTCTCCTGTACAAATTTCTGCCACCATGCCTTCTTCACATTGTTTTTCAGCTCCACACCAAGATTTCCGTAATCCCATGTATTTGCGAGACCGCCATAGATCTCGGAACCGGGATATACAAATCCTCTTGCTTTTGCCAGGGCAACAATTTTGTCCATTGTCTTTTCCATCTCTGTTATCCTCGTAACTGTTCAGTACCTTCACAGTTCCGATGCAAAAATCCATAAGAATTGCTGTCTCCGCTTTGCTCCGGTCGGTGCTGAGCAAACATCCGCCGGATGTTTCGCACCGCAATGGGATTTTTGCACACCTGAATCATGTTCTCACGGTCTCAGCAGTAAATGCTTCGACCTGTCCTAAACAATTACATCCTTTCTATAAATTTTTATGTTTTATTTTAACTTTATTTATAAACGATATAAGCCGGCTGTGCCTCCTGGTCTAAGATGTCATAAGTCACATCTGCCGTATTTTTCCCGGTCACGGAAACATTGTCCGAAATAAAAAGGATCGTCCCGTCTACCTGAACCTGTGTCTGCTGACCCACGATCACGATCTTATTGTCCTCGGCATCCCAGGTGGTTTCCTTATCTGTCACAGCAGTAAATGCGTTCGGAATATCATAGCCGTCTGCCTTCGCATCAAGAATATTTCCGGCAAAAAACTCTACACCATTGAAATTCGCATAGTCTTCCGCACCTGCATAATCCAGATATACATGTGCTACCTGGTCTTCCACGGCAAACTCCCGGATCTCAACCGTTCCATCCCCTGCTTTTGCTACATATGTATTGACGGTGTCTGTGATGAAATCCGACAATTCCGTCTCATCATAATAATCTTTGTCAAAGACTGCAACATTTGCACCTTTGATGGTCCCTTTTTTCTGTACATAGACAGTATCTTTTTCGGCAGAAAACTCCGCTCCGCACCCCGCCAGTAATGCTGCTGATAAAACACTAAGCATTCCCAACTTCACTGCTTTTCTCATAAGTTCGCCTCCATATCACTTCTCCATCATCTGATTTCACAGACACGTTTTTAAACCGTCTCAAACAGTCATTCCATTATACTATTTCCGCGCATTTATTTCAATGTCTATTTTCCATGTAACTGCTTTATCCTGCTTATTGCAGGAGCATGTCCAAAAGTTCCAGCGAGTGAAAGATCCGATCTATGTACCTGCTCATATATTCATTCATGATCCATTCCAGGCACGAGAGCACCTCTTTTGTCACCTGAAAACTGTATAACTTTTCCAGTGGGGATGTCATGATATACTGCAGCGTATACAGCGTGGATGCATCCACAGGTATGCCCCCGTATAATGCACCACAGGCACGGCAAAGCATTCCGCCCCGCTTCACATGAAAAAAACCTAAGTCTTCTTTCGTATGACAGGACACACATCCGAACACATCCGGATATTCGCCGGCCAAAACGAGCATCCGAAGTTCATAGACCCGACGGATCAACGGATTCTCCACCGCAGGCTTCATCAGTGCCCGCAGGGAGATATAGAGAAGATTGCACATATCCTTGGCTTCCACATTTTCTACTGCATAATAATCCGCCAATTCTAAAAAATAAAAACCGTAATATGCCCGTTCAATATCCTCTGTCAATTCCCGAAAGTAGTTTTTTACCGTAATCTTACAGACATTGTATGCAGTTTTTCCCTCGAACAATTCAAACTCTCCGAATGCAAAAGGATTGGTCGCCGCAAGCAAGGAACTGTTCGGACGCCTTGCACCTCTTGCGAACACCGTGATCTTGCCTCGTTCCCGGGTGAGGACGACCAACCGTTTATCATAATCCCCGATGGGCATTGCAGAAAGCACCATTCCATTCAGAAGGATGGTCTGTCCCATGTTCTTCTCTTTCCTCTCTGATTCCATTTTGGCATGCCCCTTGCACATCCTGTGCACAGGCACGGTACGCCAGATAATCCCGTATATTTCCGGTCACTGTAAACCGGTTCCATTTTTCATCTGCCAATGTACCTTCCCCCTGTGTTGATATTGTAGAAATCACTTTCCCAATATTAGAATATGCGCTTGACAGTGGAAGCATACGAGATAAAAAGTGGAAAATCATGATTGTCTATGATGCAATTGCATACATGACAGCATCTCAGTTTTCTTCTTTGTATCCGAAGTTCTTCAGCAGGATATCGCTGTCTCTCCAATCTTTCTTCACTTTTACCCAAAGTTTCAGATTTACTTTACAGTCTAACAGCCGTTCGATCTCATAGCGGGCATTCGTACCGATCTTTTTCAGCATACTGCCGCCCTTTCCGATAATGATACCCTTGTGGGAATCACGCTCACAGATAATCGTCGCATCGATATCTATCAGATTCTGCCCGCGGCGATCTTTCATGCGCTCGATCGTCACTGCGATTCCATGGGGAATCTCATCACTTAATGCATGCAGTGCTTTTTCGCGGATCAGTTCCGCAACGATCTGGCGCTCCGGCTGATCGGTGATGGTATCTTCGTCATAAAACATGGGCCCGTAGGGCAGATATTTGAAGATCGTATCCCGTACATCATCCATTCCCTCCCCACGCAGTGCGCAGGCCGGAATGATCTCCGCGAAATCATAGATCTTTCGGTATGTATCAATATATTCCAACAGTTGTTCTTTCTGTTCTACGGTATCGATCTTATTGATCACCAGAATGACGGGTGTTTTTACCTTCTTTAAAACCTCGGCAATATGCTGCTCGCCCGCGCCGACATAATTTGTCGGCTCCACGAGCCACAGGATCAGATCTACCTCGTTGAGCGTATGCTCCGCTACACTGACCATATACTCACCCAGTTTATTTTTTGCTTTGTGAATACCGGGTGTATCCAAAAATACGACCTGCCCCTGATTTGGATCCGTGTAAACAGTCTGAATTCTGTTACGGGTCGTCTGCGGCTTATTGGACGTGATGGCGATCTTTTGTCCGATCAGATAATTCATCAGTGTTGATTTTCCAACATTCGGTCTTCCGATAATGGTTACGAATCCTGATTTTAATTGTTTTTTTTCGCTATTCATTAAAACAGATCCTCCAAATGCATAAACATATCCTTTTCTTTTGTAAGCGTATCCTCGTTTCCAATGACGCACAGACAGTCTGCAGCCAGCACACTTGCCACCAGCGGCTCTAATTCACGGATATCCTGCGGTGTTGCCTCAAGCACCTCTTTCCGCTCTTTTTGCACATCCTCATCGGTGACACCGCACATATAAGCACTCATGGAACGGATTCCCTTTGCAGAAGGTGTCAGTGGTGTGTCAAGGGCACTGACGGTTCCGATAATAAACTTTGTCATATCACGCTCATCCACATCGAAATCATGCAGATAAGCAGGGATGCCCTCAAATACTTCATTGGTCTTACGAAGATTCGGATCTCTGTAGGATGACAGATAGCAATCCCCGTTTCTTGCAAAACCACTCATGCAGCCATAGGCGCCACCCTGCACACGGATATTGAGCCATAAATAATCATAATTCATGATGGTTTTCAGGATACGAAGCGCTCCGGTATAAGCAAAACCGGCCGTTTTAAAGTTTCCGCTTCTGGAAACATACTGGATCTGCGCTGCATTTTTCAAACCTTCATTTTTCTTTTCACAACTGATCACCAGTTGATCCTTTTGCGCTGCCTGTGCAGGAAGTGCTGCTTTTAGTTTTTCCATCTCCGGAAGCAGGGCATCACGTCCGGCTTCATCCACCGTCTCGCTGACGATCAGCTGCCCGGTTACAAAGATCTTTTTCACAAGCCGGACCAGTGTTTCTTTCAGACCGCCCACGCGCTCTTTAAAATTGCCTTCCAGATCAGAAACGAGACGATAGAATGCGATCCCGCCCACCGCATCATTGAACCATCCGGTTGGTGAATAATAAGACATGGCACGCATGGCAGAAACTGCATGTCCGGCAGTTGTCATGCTCATCTCCAGTCTGGATTTCACTTGTGCCAGGATCTCATACAGACGCTTGTCATCAGAGAAATCGGTACTTGTCAAAATCTCACAGACAAGATCCATGGCCTTCGGAAGTTGGGAGGCAAGGACCTTAATACATACTTCATAACGCGCATCAAACTGATTTCCATCTTTTGCATCCACAAATGCATTGAGGGAAGATGAAATACCTCCGGTATACAGATTGATCTCGTTTGCCAGTTCACTGTAACTGTAGTTTGCCGTGTCCATATAACCCATCACGGATTTCAAAACTCCCAGATACGGAAGTTCCTCAGCCGTCAGATGATTCAGTCCAAATAACAGATCCACATAATAAATTCCGTTGGTGGAAATGTCATGATGAACAACCGGCACGCCTGCCATCTCACATTGCTCATTATAAAAATGTGCTGCTTCTTTCTTTATATCTTCCCGGGTCAACAGCGGAATCTTTTCCAGATCTTCCTTCGGTGAAGGTTCGGCCTGATATTCCTTCAACAGCGCGGTACGAACAACCAGTTCCCTGATCTCTTCCTCGCTTAAAGACTGCTTGTAATCTGCCAGTTTTTTCTCCAGCGCTTTTTCGTTTTCTGCCGTCAGTCCTTTTTTCGGGCTGATCATAACGATCGATGCATGTGGATTATCTAACAGCCATTTCTGCACCAGCTGTTCAAAATAACCGGTGCCGGTTTCTGCCTGCTCCCGCAGGAATACAAATGTCTCACCTTCCTCCAAGTGCATAAAGGGCTCGTTTTCATCATAAAGCCAGCTGTCCATGCACTGCAGTCCATAGATGAGTCCTTTGGGATAGGAACCGAAATCCGCCTCACGATATTTAAATTCCGCACTATTGATGCCGGCTAAAAGGGCTTTTTTGCTGATTCCATCCTTCACCTGCTTTTCGAGGGTCTCGCGGATCACCTGAACAAAATGCTCTTTGTCAGAGGTATTTGCATTTTTCGCCACAATGGAAAAGATCGGCTGATACGTTGAATTATCATAAGAACTGATGATGTCCTTTCCAATCTCTGCATCTAAAAGTGCCTGCTTTAAGGGTGCTCCCGGCGCACCGAGCAGTGCATATTCAAGGATGTCAAATGCCAGATAATATTCCTTATTTAAGACTGTATCAACAGCCAGGTTATATGCCAGATATGCATGATCCTCTAAGGATTCGCTGCTGGCGATGGGATATTCTTTTGTTATCTCAACAGGAGTTTGAAATGCCTGCTGTCGTTTGATCTGGGAATCAATGGGCTGATTTTCATATTTTGAGAGATAATGTTCATCGATCCAAGACAGTTTTTCTGCCATGTCCATATCTCCATACAGATAAATGTATGAATTGCTGGGATGATAATAACGTCTATGAAAATCCAGATATTGCTCATAGGTCAATTCCGGGATCACTTCCGGGTCTCCACCGGATTCGTTGGCATAAGTGGTATCCGGGAAAAGAGAATTAAGGATCACACGATCCAATACTCCTTCGGGAGAAGAGAATGCCCCCTTCATCTCATTATATACGACACCGTTTAGCGTGATGGGTGCATCTTCACTCTCCAATTCATAGTGCCATCCCTCTTGCAGAAAGATCTCTTTGTATTTGTAAATATTCGGATGAAATACCGCATCCAGATACACATGTATCAGGTTCTGAAAATCCTTATCGTTACAGCTGGCAACCGGATAGATCGTCTTATCGGGATAAGTCATTGCATTCAAAAACGTATTTAAAGATCCTTTCGCCAGTTCCACAAAGGGATCCTTTACAGGAAACTCATCGGAACCGCACAACACCGTGTGCTCGATGATATGCGGAACACCGGTAGAGTCATCCACGGGTGTTCGAAAAGCGATATAGAACACCTTGTTCTCATCATTGTTTTCCACCAGTGCGATCTTTGCACCACTTTTTTTATGGCGAAGAAGGGTTCCCTGTGACCCAAGATCCGTCAATGTTTCTTCCCGGATCACTTCATACGCAGTCAATTCTGAAATCTGTTTGCTGTTCAATCCTATTTCCTCCAAATCCTTTTTACCATTATTTATTTCCAATAATTATAATAGTATAACACTTTTCGTCTGTGAAAAAAAGCAAAAAAACAGCCATCCCTTAATCGGAATGACTGTTTTTGCTTGCAAACAAAATATTGTGACGATTAGATTCTGGTAACGTTTGCTGCCTGAGGTCCTTTTTCTCCCTCTACAACTTCGAACTCAACCTTCTCGCCATCCTTCAATTCCTTGAAGCCGTCCATATTCAATGCTGAAAAATGAACAAATACTTCGTTTCCGGCTTCATCAGAAATAAATCCGTAGCCTTTTTTTGCGTTGAACCACTTAACTGTTCCCTGCTGCATAATACTTCCTCCTAAACTAAACTGAGCCATTTGCTAGCTATTATTTGGAATTTCACTACCTTTTTTGGTGCAACTTAACTAAATTCCTTACTCAACATAGCATGTTTTGGTAATTTTGTCAATTCTTTTTGCTAAAAAGAATTAATTTTTATCTAACATGCACATCCAATTGAGGAAATGCGATCTCAATGCCTGCTTCATCCAAAGAAAGCTTTACTTGTTCCGTCACTTCCGAACGGGCATCCCAATAATTGTCCGGATCTGTCCACAAACGGACGATCAGATTTACACTGCTATCTGCCAGTTCATCAACAAGTACTACCGGCTCTTCACTCATCAACCGGCGCTCACAGTTTTTTGCCACCTGAAGCAGCACCTGTTTTGCCTTCTTCATATCTGCATCATAGGTGATTCCTACCTTGACATCCAATCTTCGGATACCGCTCTTGGTCAGATTTGTGATACTGTTGTTTGCCAACATGCCGTTGGGAATGACAACCATGCGATGATCAGCAGTCAAAAGCGTTGTATAAAAAATGGAGATTTCCTGCACGGTTCCTTCTTTTTTTCCGCCTTCTTCAATGATATAATCACCGATTCCGAAGGGTTTTAACAAAAGGATCAGTACACCTCCGGCAAAATTGGAAAGACTGCCCTGCAATGCAAAACCGAGTGTCAGACCTGCAGATCCAAGCACTGCCACAACAGATGCGGTAGTAACTCCAAAAAGACCAAGGATCATCAGGATCAGCAGGAAGTAACCGCCCACTTTCACGATCGCATCGAGAAACTGACAGACACCCTCATCCACATTGTGACGTCTCAGTGATTTCCCCATCAGGCGACGCATCCACCGAATCACCCGCACGCCGATCAGATACACCAGAACGGCAGCGATCACGTTTAATGCAAAACTGATAAATCCCGGGATCAGACCCTTCAAATAGTTTTCCAACAAAGATAATTCTTGTACTTCAACAGTTGCCATCTGTGCGTTCCTTCCTGATTGAATTGATGTATTTACAGTTCATGAATGAACAGGCCACTGCGCAGTTTCGGCTCAAACCAGGTGGATTTCGGAGGCATTAAAAGTCCTGCATCCGCCACTGCAAACAGTTCCTGAATGTCCGTTGCATACATCGCGAACGCACAGACGCAATCACCGGCGGCACCGCAACGACGCTCCAACTCATCCAATCCGCGAATACCGCCCACAAAGTCGATCCGCTTATCTACCTTTGGATCTCCGATGCCCAGCACCGGTGTCAGCAGCAGATCCTGTAACAAAGATACATCCAGACCCTTCACCGGATCTACGCTTCGATCAGCCTCTTTGATCGTACACAGATACCAGTTTCCACCCAGATACATAGAGAAATCGCCCTTTTTCACAGGCTTGCGATCACTCTTTGCTACAGGACGGACCTCAAAGAGTTCCTCTACCTTCGCAAGAAATGCTTCCGTGGATAATCCATTCAGGTCTTTGATCACACGGTTATAATCCATGATCATAAGTTCCTCATCCGGGAATAATACCGATAAGAAGAAATTGAACTCTTCCGTTCCATCATAATCCGGATGTTCTGCACGACGTTTGAGACCCACCTTCACAGCTGATGCTGCGCGGTGATGTCCGTCAGCAATGTAGATCTCTCCGATTCCGTCAAAGGCATTTTTGATAGAAGCAAGATCCTCTGTATCGGAAATCACCCATACACGATGGCCGATGCCATCCTCTGATACGAAATCATACACAGGAGCGGTCTGCTTTGTCTTCGCCACGATCTCACGGATCACATCGTTGGCACGATATGCAAGGAAGATGGGGCCTGTCTGTGCATTGCAGCTGTCCACATGATGGATACGGTCTGCTTCCTTATCCGCCCGGGTGTTCTCATGTTTTTTGATCACCTGATCCTCATAATCATCAATGGATGCACAGGCAACGATACCGGTCTGCACACGTCCATCCATCGTCAATTCATAAATGTAATAGCAAGGCGCTTCTTCTCTAAGGAAGTCACCTTTTTCAATCTTCTCCCATAACAGATCATGGGCCTTTTCATACACACATTCTGCGTATGTATCTACCGAATCATCAAATTGTGTCTCTGCCCGGTCAATATTTAAGAAGGAATCCGGGTTGTTTTTTACAACCTCTTTTGCCTCCGGTCTGTTATATACATCATAAGGCAAAGCGGCGATTGCCGCCGCTTTGTCTGTGATCGGGCGAATTGCCCGAAAAGGTCTTATATTAGCCATTATTTGATCACCCTAGCTTTGAATACACCGGGAAGTGCACACATTTTCTCCAGAACTTCAGCCGGAATCGCCGCATCGACATCCATCATGGTGTATGCATAGTCTCCCTTACTCTTGTTGTACATGTTATCGATATTTACGCCGGCATCTCCAAGCAATGCGGTAAAACTTCCGATGGTACCCTTCTCATTTTTGTGCAGGAATGCCACACGGCTTGCAGTCTGGCAAACACCCATATCACAGTCCG
>CAMBUC010000061.1 GCA_945871045.1 uncultured bacterium | reverse complement strand
ACAAACCGTACACCCCTCATCCGTATTCCCATGGTAAAAGACTCCAATAAGCGTATTGAGCTTCGCAGTCCCGATCCTTCCATGAATCCGTATCTGGCGCTGGCTCTTTGTCTGGCAGCGGGATTAGACGGTATCAAAAATCAGATCAAACCGCCGGCAGAGGTTCAGATGAATGTGTTTGCGATGAGTGAGGCAGAAAAAGAAACCTTGAACATTGCACACATGCCGGAGTCATTAAAGGAAGCCATCGACGCATTTGAAGCGGATGAGTTTGTGCAGGAGGTTTTGGGCAGCCATATCTGCCAGAAATTTTTGAAGATGAAGAATAAAGAGTGGGAGACTTATCGCTCGCAGGTAACCAATTGGGAGCTGGAGGAATACTTATATAAATTCTAATTCAGACCGGAAGAGAGAGTCATACGAGAATGAACATTATTTTAGTATTTCCAAAGCAAGAAACGGCTAAAAATCTAAAACAGGTGCTGCGCAGGGCGAATTATACCGTAGATGCCTCGGTTTCAACGGTTGCCCAGGCACTTCAGGCGGCCAGCGAATGTGATAGCGGTATCATTGTCTGCAATTACAAACTGATCGATGGTATGGCCATCGACATTTACGACAGTGTGGGTGATCGTTTTCGCCTGTTGATGATCGGTCCCAAAGATTATGTGGAAGCGCGTGCGATTCCGGATGTGTTCAGTTTATCGACACCGTTACATGTCAGTGAATTTCTGGAAACAATGGAAGTCATGAGTTATGCCTACGCGCGTTGGCGCAAGAAGATGCGTGCAAAGCCGAAGGTTCGCTCAGAGAAAGAACAAAAAACCATCGACCGGGCGAAGGCGCTTCTCATGGAACGAAATGGATTGACAGAGCCGGAAGCACACCGCTATATCCAAAAATCCAGTATGGATAACGGAACCGGAGTCGTGGAGACGGCATTTATGATCCTGGCACTTATGAATGAGTAAGCCGGTGTGTCAAAAACGAAGAAAGTATAGAGGAATGAATGAATGAAATTTGTAAAACTGCATGGATGCGGGAATGATTATGTCTATGTGAACGGATTTACCGAGAAGGTGGAACATCCTTCCGAAGTCGCAAAAATGGTCAGCGACAGACATTTCGGGATCGGTTCCGATGGCTTGATCCTGATCAATCCTTCCAAGGTTGCTGATTTTGAGATGGCCATGTACAATGCAGACGGATCACGGGGAGAAATGTGTGGGAACGGGATCCGCTGCGTCGCAAAGTTTGTATATGATTTTGGCCTGACGGATAAGACGAGCATCAGTGTGGAGACATTGGCGGGTATCAAATATCTGGACCTGACGGTCAAAGATGGAAAAGTGGAACTGGTTCGGGTAAATATGGGCGCTCCGATCTTAACACCGAAGGAGATTCCCGTAGATCCTGCGCTGTTTCCCGGGGCTGCCGATGCGGTGATTGCTCAGCCACTGACCGTAGCAGGAAAAACCTATGACATCACCTGCGTTTCCATGGGTAATCCCCATGATGTGATATTTATGGAAGAAGATGTACGTGATCTGGACTTAGAAAAGATCGGACCTGATTTTGAAAACCATCCGGCATTTCCGAAGCGTACAAATACCGAGTTTGTCAATGTGATCGATGACACCCATCTCCGTATGCGTGTATGGGAGCGTGGCAGCGGAGAGACACTGGCCTGCGGAACCGGAACTTGTGCTACTGTTGTGGCAGCCGTGTTAAACGGTCTGACGAAAGATACTGTGGATGTGGAACTGCTGGGCGGAAGTCTGCATATTGAGTGGGACCGCGAAGCAAATCTCGTCTATATGACCGGTCCTGCGACCGTTGTATTCACCGGGGAGATTGATATTTAAGTGGATCAACACGATGATATAAAATGTTTTTTTGCTAATAAAGGGGATTGGAAAGAAAACATAAAGGAGAAAAAATCATGTTTCAGATTAACGACAATTATCAGAAATTACCGGGCAGCTATCTGTTTAGCACCATTGCGAAGAAAGTAGCAGCCTTTTCCGAGGCCAACCCGGATAAGAGCATCATCCGCCTTGGGATTGGCGATGTGACACAGCCCATCGCCCCCGCGATCATTGAGGCAATGCATCATGCCGTGGATGAGATGGCAGATGCAAAGACCTTTCGCGGATACGCACCGGATCTGGGCTATGAGTTTTTGCGCAAAGCGATTTCTGATCATGACTATAAGGCAAGAGGCTGTGATATTTCCGCTGATGAGATCTTTGTATCCGATGGTGCAAAGAGTGATTCCGGAAATATCCAGGAAATTTTTTCTACGGAAAACCGGATCGCTGTTTGTGATCCCGTGTATCCTGTTTATGTGGATTCCAATGTTATGGCCGGAAGAACCGGTACTTACGATGCATCCACGGGGATGTGGAGCAATGTGATCTATATGCCCTGCACGAGAGAAAATGGGTTTGTTCCGGAATTTCCCAAGGAGACACCGGACATGATCTATCTGTGCTTCCCGAATAATCCCACCGGAACGACGATCACAAAGGCGCAGCTGCAGGAGTGGGTAGATTATGCAAATAAGGTGGGTGCCGTGATCTTTTACGACGGCGCTTACGAGGCCTATATTTCCGAAACCGACGTGGCACATTCCATCTATGAGTGTGAGGGGGCAAAGACCTGTGCCATCGAACTGAAAAGTTTTTCGAAAAACGCAGGTTTTACCGGCGTGCGTTTAGGCTACACGGTTGTCCCGAAGGAACTGAAGTGCGGAGATGTTTCCCTGCACGGGATGTGGGCAAGACGCCACGGAACAAAGTTTAATGGCGCTCCCTACATCATCCAAAGAGCCGGCGAGGCTGTTTATTCCGAGGCAGGAAAGGCACAGTTGAAGGAGCAGGTTGCATACTATATGAAGAATGCCAGAACCATCAAGTCCGGTCTGAAGGAGGCTGGCTTTGAGGTATATGGTGGTGTGAATGCACCTTACATCTGGTTAAAGACACCGGATCAGATGACATCCTGGGAGTTCTTCGACTACCTGTTAGAAAATGCAAATGTGGTCGGAACACCGGGTTCCGGTTTCGGACCCAGCGGAGAAGGCTACTTCCGCTTGACTGCATTTGGAAGTTATGAAAACACAGTTGCAGCTTTGGAACGGATCAAGACTTTATGATCCTGTGTCCCTCGCGGAGATGGAGCGCATGCTCCGCACACCGCGAGGGCGTAAAAGAGTCGCTCGCGGCTCTTTTTTTAACATGTTGCATAATTTTTTTGTGAAAAAATTGTGTATTCCGTTTATCTGTGGGATTGCATTTTTTCAATATTTCTAGTAAAATTGTTACAAATTTCTAGGGTACGAAGCCAAAGTGGAGGAGTAAAGGGAAATCATACGCGGCTTTGAATGTTACAAACAAAAAGGGTGATCATATGGCAGATATTACAAATGAGCAAATTGAGCAGTTAGAAAAAAAGGTGATGTCGACTTCCGAACACATCCATAAGATGGACGATTTTGTCAGCCCCGAGGTTTTATACGACGAGCTGATCCGTTGTGTGCGCAAATACCACCCTTCTGACGATATATCTATGATCAAAAAAGCCTTCCGGATCGCAAATGATGCCCATAAGGGTCAGGTGCGTAAATCCGGCGAGGCTTATATTATACATCCGCTTTGTGTTGCCATCATTCTGGCGGAATTGGAGTTAGACAAGGAAACCATCGTGGCAGGACTTTTGCATGATGTGGTAGAAGATACAGTCATGACGGATGAGGAGATCACGAAAGAGTTTAATGCAGAAGTGGCACTTCTTGTAGATGGCGTGACGAAGTTGGGTCAGTTGTCTTACGATGCGGATAAAGTGGAGATTCAGGCAGAGAACCTGCGAAAAATGTTCCTTGCAATGGCAAAGGATATCCGTGTGATCCTGATCAAACTTGCTGACCGTCTGCACAACATGCGGACACTCAAATATATGAAGCCCGAAAAACAGAAAGAAAAGGCCCGCGAGACGATGGATATTTACGCACCCATCGCACAGCGTCTCGGTATTTCAATGATCAAGACGGAACTGGATGATCTTTCGTTAAAATATCTGGAACCCGAAGCATATTATGATCTGGTGGAAAAGGTGTCCATGCGCAAAGCGGCCAGAGACGAGTATGTGCAGAAACTGGTGGAGGATGTAAAAACACACATTAAGGAAGCCGGTATCGAGGCAACGATCGATGGCAGAAGCAAGCACTTTTTCAGTATATATAAAAAGATGGTCAATCAGGGCAAGACGATCGATCAGATCTACGATCTGTTTGCGATCCGTATTCTGGTGAATGATTTAAAGGACTGCTATGCGGCCCTTGGCGTGATCCACGAAATGTACAAACCGATCCCCGGCCGTTTCAAAGATTATATCGCAATGCCGAAACCGAATATGTACCAGTCCCTCCATACGACGCTGATCGGGCCGGACGGACGTCCCTTTGAGATCCAGATCCGTACGTATGACATGCACCGTACCGCAGAATACGGTATCGCTGCCCATTGGAAATACAAAGAAGCCGCAAACGGAAATGCGGTAGGCGGTGAGGAAGAAAAGTTAAGCTGGCTGCGTCAGATTCTGGAGTGGCAGCGGGACATGTCCGATAACCGTGAGTTCATGAGTTTACTGAAGAGCGATTTGGACCTGTTTTCCGATACGGTATTTTGTTTTACCCCTTCCGGAGATGTAAAAAATCTTCCCAACGGTTCTACACCCATCGACTTTGCCTATAGCGTACACTCCGCAGTAGGCAATAAGATGATTGGCGCAAAAGTCAATGGAAAACTGGTAACGATCGACTATAAGATCCAGAACGGTGACCGTATCGAGATCATCACTTCCCAGAATTCCAAAGGCCCCAGCCGTGATTGGTTAAATATCGTTAAGAGTACACAGGCGAAAAATAAGATCAATCAGTGGTTCAGAAGTGAATTTAAAGAAGAAAATATTTTAAAAGGCAAAGAACTTTTAGAGAAATATTGTAAGACAAAGGGCATCAACTGGCCCGACATCAATAAGCCAGAGTATCAGGCAAAGATCCTCCGCAAATACGGTTTTCCTCATTGGGACAACTGTCTGGCGACCATTGGACACGGCGCGCTCAAGGAGAGTCAGGTGGCAAACCGCATGCAGGAGGAATACCGTAAGGATCATCCGCTTGTTGTCACAGACGAAGATGTTTTGAAGCAGGTGGAGAATTCAAATTCTTCCAAGCAGGAGGAAGAACGGCGCTCCAAGAGCGGTATCGTGGTGAAAGGGTTGTACGATATTGCGGTACATCTTTCCAAGTGCTGTAGTCCGGTGCCCGGCGATGAGATCGTAGGATTTGTCACAAGAGGGCGTGGTGTCTCCATTCATCGTACCGATTGTATCAATATGATCCATCTTTCCGATATGGAAAAAGCCCGACTGATCGAGGCTGAGTGGAGCAGCGACTGCACCGAGGGCGACAACGGCACCTATCTTGCGGAGATCAACATTTACGGAAACAACCGAACCGGCTTACTGGTGGATCTGACCCGTACGTTTACAGAGCGTGGAATTGATATCAATTCGATCCATTCCAAGACAAGTAAGCAAGGAGTGGTAACGATCGCCATTTCCTTTGAGACGAAGGGAAAAGATCAGGTAAACGGCCTGATCGAAAAACTGCGTCAGGTAGAGAGCGTGATCGATATAGAGAGGACAACAGGCTGATGAAAATAGAAAATTATGTCGTAGGCGTGGTAGGAACCAATTGCTATTTCGCCATCAACGAAGAGACAAAGGAGTGCCTGATCATCGATCCTGGTGACAATGCAAAGGCACTGGCAGGAAAGATCGAGGCAGGCGGTTATAAGCCGGCAGCCATTCTTTTGACCCACGGTCATTTTGATCATATCATGGGCGTGGAAGGGTTGCGGGAGCAGTATCATATTCCGGTATACGTGCATGAAGACGATGCGCAGATGCTGGAGGATCCTTCCCTAAACGCCTGTGCCATGATCGGTGCCAATATTTCTTTGAAATCTGATCGGACCGTACGGGATGGAGAGGTCTTAAAACTTGCAGGCATGGAGATTCAGGTACTGCATACACCCGGCCATACGCCGGGCGGCGTATGTTACTACTTCCCTCAGGAAGAAGTCGTATTTTCCGGCGATACCCTGTTCTGCGAATCCGTAGGACGCACGGATCTTCCGGGTGGAAGTATGTCAGCATTGATCCGCTCCATCAAAGAGAAAGTGTTCAAACTGCCGGATCTGACCATCGTGTACACCGGACATGGCGAGCCTACGAAAATCGGAGATGAGAAGAGATACAATCCGTTTATATAAATTCACCCCTCGCCAGGAGGTTGTGAAGCGGGTGTCGGAGATGTTTCCATGTAAGACACGTTCTCACTCCGCGAAAAGCGTAGCGGATACTAAAGATTTTCCATCGTGAAAACATCACTCGTAAAATCTAAGTACCGACGCTTTTCGAGGGTCTTACATTGGAATACATCCTCCGCCACCCTTTCCGGTAAGTAATTGGTCTGGCTCGGGAAAGAAACTATTATTTAGATAGATCGAGCAAATGCTTTGTGAGATCAGTAGAGAGATAACCTATATGATTAAAGTACAGTTAAATAAAGCAGACTTTGAATACGACATCCATTCTCTGGTGAAAGCTTTCTTTCCATCAGAGAATGTTTCTGTCTCAGCAGAAAAAAAAGAAGCCGAGGAACCGGTCAGAGCACATATGGACATCGATTTTGGTGATCATGTGATTGATGTGTGCTGGCAGAATGAGACACACGGAGCGATCAGAGAGCAGATTCCATGCAAATCAGATGACCGTTTGGACGTAAAAAATGATTTAAAGATCGGGCTCTATGATATGCTCGTAAAGATCACAGGTCAGGAATTGCCCTGGGGATCACTTACCGGTATCCGGCCCACAAAGATCCCGATGCAGCTTTTCGAGCAGGGAAAAACAGAAGAAGAGATCACTTCCTATATGAAGCATCAGTATCATGCCAGTGATGAGAAGATCGCCCTTGCGATCGATATCGCAAAGCGGGAGCGGGCACTCCTTTCCCGGCTGGATTACAAGGATGGTTTCAGCCTATATGTGGGTATTCCCTTCTGTCCCAGCACCTGTCTGTATTGCTCTTTTACGTCCTATCCCCTTGGAGCATGGAAAAAACAGGTAGATCACTATCTGGATGCATTAGAGCGGGAACTGGATTATGCGAAAAAGGCATTTGGCGATAAAAAATTAAACTCTGTCTATATCGGCGGCGGAACACCGACCACTTTGGAGCCTGAGCAGCTGGATCGCCTTCTTACAATGATCGAGCAGCGGTTTGATTTTTCTCATCTGTTAGAGTTTACCGTAGAGGCAGGTCGGCCGGATAGTATTACCCGGGAAAAATTAGAGGCGATCAAAGCCCATCCGGCGGTGGATCGTATTTCGGTGAATCCGCAGACGATGAAGGATGAGACATTAAAAGTCATCGGAAGACATCATACGGTGGAACAGACCGTGGAGAGTTTTCAACTGGCCCGTGAGGTTGGATTTACAAACATCAATATGGACTTGATTTTGGGACTTCCGGGAGAAACATTAGAGGATGTCAAACATACGATGGAGCGCGTCATGGAACTTCATCCCGACAATCTGACCGTACACTCTCTGGCCCTGAAACGGGCAGCCAGACTGAATATCTGTCGTGATGAGTACAAGGACTTTCAGATCGAGATCACTCCGGAACACGGTCATGTGACCGAAGCCGGCGCCCGGCAGATGGGAATGGTGCCCTATTATCTTTACCGCCAGAAGAACATGGCTGGTAATTTTGAGAATGTGGGCTATGGCCTGCCCGGCAAAGAAGGGATTTATAATATCCTTATCATGGAGGAGAAACAGACCATCCTCGCCCTGGGCGCAGGCTCTATCTCAAAGCGTGTCTACCCAGACGGGCGCATCGAACGATGCGAAAATGTGAAGGATGTGGCGCAGTATATGGAGCGCATCGATGAGATGATCGAGCGGAAACGGAGACTGTTTGAATAAGTGGTTGATATTTTATTTTGTATGTACCAGTATGATTGTAGACCGTAGGAAGGCAAGGATAATGCCCGAATCCAAATATTCCATTGGCAGGTAGGCAGCTACGAAGAATAGCTGTCTATTTCATTTTTGGTGCTGGCTATTAACGAAGAAGGCACTTGCAAAAACTTTTACTATCATTTAAAAAAATGGATGAGAGGTATAAAACAATGAAATACGATTTTACAACGATTATGGACAGGACAGGCAAGGATGCACTTGCAGTAGATATTATTCCGATTCCGAATGCGAAAGTAAAGGAAGGCTTTTCAAAGATTCCGATGTGGGTTGCTGATATGAATTTTGCGACAGTTCCGACGATTCAGAAGGCAGTAATTAATCGAATGAATCATCCGGCTTATGGTTACTTTACGCCCACAGATACCTACTATCAGGCAATCATAGATTGGCAAAGTGAAAGAAACGGCGTAACAGATGTGAAAAAAGAAAACATCGGTTACGAAAATGGAGTATTGGGATGCGTTGCATCTGCATTAAACGCATTTACTTCACAGGGTGAGGCAATTCTGATACACAGACCTTGTTATATCGGCTTTTTGCATGTGTTAGAAGATCTGGGACGTAAGATTATCTATAGTGATTTGAAAAAAGATGAAGATGGTATCTGGCGCATGGACTATGAAGACATGGACAGAAAACTAAAGGAGAACAAGATTCATTTGACCATATTCTGTTCGCCGCATAATCCAACCGGTCGTGTATGGGAACGGGAGGAAATTGAGGCTGCAATGGAGGTTTATAAGAAGAATACCTGTATCGTAATTTCCGATGAAATCTGGTCAGACCTTATCTTAGATGGTCATAAACACATTCCGACACAGACGATTTCGGAAGACGCCAAGCAGCGTACCATTGCAATTTATGCTCCTTCTAAGACCTTTAATCTGGCAGGACTGATTGGCTCCTACCACATGATATTTAATAACTATTTGAGAGATAAGGTGGAGCGCGAAGGCTCAATCACACATTACAATTCAATGAATGTCCTTTCGATGCATGCGCTAATTGGTGCATATTGCAAGGAAGGACAGGAATGGTTGACAGAACTTTGTGAGGTACTTAGCAAAAACGCAGATTATGCTTACGATTTTATTGACCAGAATTTTGCCGGAATAAGTCTTTCCAGACCACAGGGCACTTATATGTTGTATCTGGATTGCACCGAATGGTTAGAGGCACATGGTAAAACCATTGATGAACTGTTGCGCGCCGGTGTAGAAGTTGGAGTCATCTGGCAGGATGGCAGAGGCTTTGGCGTGGATCATACAATTATTAAAACATCTTATGGTTCATGTGAATCCGAGAAAGTAATATAGAAACATCAATTATTGCAAAACGGAGAGGATTTATGAAAAATATGTAACTATTCAGAACAGGTCGGAGCGGAACCGCGTAGACCGTGAGAAAATGATTCAGGA
>CAMBUC010000060.1 GCA_945871045.1 uncultured bacterium | reverse complement strand
GGCCAGTCCATGAGTGAACAGTTGCAGGACGGGGATCAGGTATTGATCAATCGTCTTGTTTATAAAGTGAAGAAACCGAAGATCGGAGATCTGGTGGTGTTTTTGCCGAATGGAAACAAAAAGTCCCATTATTATATTAAACGAGTTGTGGCGACAGGTGGGGATACGGTTCAGATCACAGATGGAGTCATTTATGTCAATGATCTTCCACTGGATAAGGTTTATTTTTCCGGTACGATCGCGGATGCCGGCGTGGCGGCTGAAAAGATCAAATTAGATGCGGATGAATGTTTTGTCATAGGTGACAATCCTGCCAATAGTGAAGACAGCCGCTTTGCAAATATCGGAAATGTCAAACTGGAATATATTATCGGAAAGGCATGGTTCAAACTGTTCCCACTTTCCGATGCAGGTTTTGTAGAATAGATGAGGAGTAAAAAAGATGCAGTTTCAATGGTACCCCGGTCATATGACCAAGGCAAAAAGACAGATGCAGGAAGATATCAAACTGGTGGATCTTGTCATCGAACTGGTGGATGCCCGGATCCCTATGAGCAGCCGGAATCCGGATATTGACGAACTGGGAAAAAATAAAGCAAGACTGATCCTTTTAAACAAGGCAGATCTTGCAGATGAGCGCCAAAATCAGGCCTGGATGGCTTTTTTTGAGAAAAAGGGATATTTTGTTGTTCGCATGGATGCCCGCAGCAAGGCACAGATCAAACCGGTCAACAGTGTGATCCTGGATGCATGCAAAGAGAAGATCGAGCGGGACAGACGCCGCGGTATCAAAAACCGCCCGGTGCGGGCCATGGTGGTCGGCATCCCAAATGTGGGAAAATCCACATTCATCAATTCCTTTGCCGGTAAGGCCTGTGCCAAGACAGGAAATAAGCCCGGTGTCACAAAAGGAAAGCAGTGGATCCGCCTGAATAAAAGCGTAGAACTTTTAGATACGCCGGGAATCCTCTGGCCGAAATTCGAGGATCGGAGTGTGGGACTGAAACTTGCGCTGATCGGATCCATCAAGGATGAGATCCTGAATATCGATGAGATGAGTCTGGAACTGATCAAGTATCTGAAGCAGGATTATGCACAGGCTCTGTGTGAGCGTTACAGTCTGGAAACGTGTGAGGATCCGTTAAAGGTATTAGAGGAGATCGCAGTCAATCGTTCCTGCATCAAGAAGGGCGGCGAGCCGGACTTCTCAAAGGCGGCAGCCCTTGTGCTGGATGAGTTCCGCTCAGGTACGATCGGGCGTATCACCTTGGAAAAACCGGAGGAGTATGGCCGATGAAAAATGTAGCAAAAAGCCTGCTTGGTCTTGTTCTATACATTTTATTGATCTTTGGTGCTGCCTATTTGTTAGGCCATTATGTAGTAGGGCAGGTGGAAGTGGACGGTCCTTCCATGAATGATACGTTACAGGATCTGGACCGCGTAATGATCAACAAATTTACTTATCGCCTGAAGGATCCGAAGCGCTTTGATGTGATCGTATTTAAGTATGCGTATGATACAGATACGGATTATATTAAGCGCGTGATCGGTCTTCCGGGGGAGACCGTACAGATCAATGCCGATGGGGAGATCTTTATCAACGGACAGTTGTTGGAGGAAAACTACGGCAAAGAAGTCATAGAAGACCCGGGGATTGCAGAGGATGGGATCACGCTGGGAAAACATGAGTTTTTTGTGTTGGGCGATAACCGAAACAATAGCAGTGACAGCCGTGATCCGGATGTGGGCGCAGTGTCAAAAAGCCAGATCAAGGGACATGTGTGGCTTCGTTTGAAGCCTGCATTCGGTCTTGTAAAATAAGGACATATGAGATAAAAAAGGGGCTGCATGTGGGTGAAACATGTGCAGTTGCAGGGGCAGAAGGATGGCAACAGAGAAAAAGATCGGAATGATCAAAGAGGAATTACAGGCAGCAGAGGATACCTCTCTGCCTTTTTTTATTGAGGAATATCAGAGGGATGAACGCGCCGGCGTACAAAAACTCGTAGAACAGGCAAAGAAACGCCTGCAAAAACTGGAAACTGAGAAAAAGCGTATCTATGACTTGCAGGAGTATGAGAGACAGTATCCGGATGCAGCGCTGATCTGTGGGATCGATGAAGTGGGAAGAGGGCCGTTGGCGGGACCTGTGGTGGCAGGAGCCGTTATTCTGCCGAAAAATTGTGAGATTCTTTATATCAACGACTCGAAAAAACTCTCTGCCGCAAAGCGGGAAGAACTATATGACGTGATCATGGAGCAGGCGATCGCAGTGGGAATCGGTCAGGCTTCACCGGAGCGCATCGATGAGATCAATATCCTGCAGGCAACTTATGAAGCGATGAGGGAGGCTATTAAGCATCTTCCGGTGAAACCCGATATATTATTAAATGATGCAGTAACGATCCCGCTGGTGGATATCCCACAGGTGCCGATCATCAAGGGAGATGCCAAGAGTATCTCCATCGGAGCCGCCAGCATCATTGCAAAAGTGACCAGAGACCGAATGATGGTGGACTATGAGAAGCAGTATCCCGGTTATGGTTTTGCTGACAACAAGGGTTATGGCTCTGCTGCACATATCGCAGCGTTAAAGGCGTATGGTGCCACTCCGATCCACAGACGTTCATTTATCGGGAACTTTGTAGCGGAGTAGTTCCATCATAGAGAACGAGGTAAGAAATATGCAGATTTCCTATGTCGGACAATATAATAAAAATGCCGGGCAGGCAGTAGGCACGCCCGTTCCGTCCAAGGCAGTTACCAGTTTGACCGCTTCTGTCAAAGAACTGGCTCCGGGCAGTATTTTTGAGGGCAACGTGTCTTATGTCAGAGGTTCCAATGTGATACTCAGTCTGGAAAATGGCCAGAATGTCCATGCCAGACTGGATAACCATGCATTAAAACTGGTGCAGGGTCAGTCCATGTTTTTTCAGGTGAAATCAAATGAAGGCGGAACCGTATCTATCCGACCCTATATGGGAAACGGAGGTGCCAATCCGACGCTGGTGAGGGCCTTGGAAGCAGCGGGTCTGCCGGTGGAAGAACGCAATCTGGCAATGGTGAATTCGATGATGAAGGAGCAGATGCCGATCCATGCGGAGGCGCTTCTCAACATGCACCGGGTAGTGGTGGCGAATGATTCTGTCAATGTACAGACGCTGGTTCAGATGACCCATTTGGATTTGCCTGTGACGCCGCAGCTGGCTGCACAGTTTGAGAATTATCGGAATGATACCCACATGCTGCTGGGGCAGATGAATGAGTTTATGGAGCAGTTGCCGCAGTTTTTGGGAACCCAGACATCGGATGTGCCGCATCTGGTACAGATGAATACCGAACTTTTGGGCATTCTGATGGATGGGCTGGAACCTGAGACAGTTCCTTCTTCACAGCCGGATGGGATGACATCCGTTGAAGCACAGACGCTGCCGCAGCAGGCAGCATTGCAACCATCCGGTGTGATGGAAGCAGAAGCCGTAGAAGGGATCTTTTTGTCGGAAACAGCAGGAGACGCCGGCGAAGCGCAGGAGATGTCCACGTCGTTTTTTGCTCCGGCGCAGTTAGGCGCACTTCTGGATGAGCAGACCATAGAATCCTTTTCGGATGTGTTGCGCAGTATCGGAAATCTGGCAGACAATGAAATGGTATTTGACGAAGAGGGCATGCTGAATCTGGATCTGACAGCCAGACAGCTGCTTGGAATTTTGGATAAAGAACTGGTTGCCAGTCAGGGAATGCTGGAACCGGATGATATGAAGGAGTTGTTTTCCCAGAAAGGCTACCGCGCATTGTTAAACCATGTGATGGAGGAGCAGTGGCTGTTACAGCCGGAGGATCTGAAAACGAAGGATAAACTTTCGGAATTATATGAACGGTTGAACCGTCAGATGGAACAGATCGACAAGATCTTAAAAACCACAGGGAATGAACACGCATCCCTGGCACGCAGCACGGAGCAGATCCGCGGAAATATAGAGTTTATGAACGAGGTCAATCAGATCTACAACTATGTACAGATTCCTCTGAAGATGAATGGGCAGAATGCCAACGGTGATCTGTATGTGTACACAAATAAGCGCAGATCCCGGGATGAGAATGGGGAATTGTCGGCATTTTTGCATCTGGATATGGAACATCTGGGTTCTACGGATGTGTTTGTGAAGATGAAGGGAAAAGCAGTTGATACGAATTTTTCTTTTTCGGATGATGAAAGTTTTGATCTGGTGCAGAAGTATCTGCCGATTTTAGATGCGAAATTAACTGCACTTGGTTATCACACAACGATCACGGTAAGCAGTGAGGAAAAGAACATGGACTTTGTAGAGGACTTTTTGAAAAAAGATCTTCCCGGCGGCACAAGTGCAGGTGTCGTACACAGATATTCTTTTGATGTCCGGGCGTGAGGTATCGGCTATGGCAGATGGAAGCAAAAAACAAACAGGTGAAAAAGCAAAAACGGCGGTGGCGCTTGCCTATATGCCCGGCGATGCAGCACCGAAGATCCTTGCCACAGGAAAAGGTGCAGTTGCAGAGCGGATCATAGTGACGGCAAAAGAAGCAGACGTTCCCACTTATAAAGATGATAAACTGGCGGATACGTTATCGCGGCTGGAGATCGGGGATATGATCCCGCCGGAACTTTATGAAGTAGTGGCAGAGATTCTGGTGTTTGTCAATGACATGGATAAGATCCGGGCAAAATTAGGAAGATAACAGGCAGGCGGATCCGACAGGTGATATGTGCAGGAGGTATTTTGCAGAAGATCAATAAAAGGCAGATCGGAGCAGACAAGGAGGCATTTGTCTGTGAATGGTTAGAAAAAAACGGTTATCAGATCTTAGCGCGGAATTTCCGCTGCCGGATCGGAGAGATCGATATTGTAGCCCGGGAAGGCGGTTATATAGTCTTTCTTGAAGTCAAATACCGCAGGCAGGGAGGAAACGGTCTTCCGGAAGAAGCGGTAGACTGGCGAAAACAGCGGGTGATCTCGCGGGTGGCGCTCTATTATCTGAGACGTTTTGGATATGGAGAAGCAACACCGGTGCGTTTTGATGTAGTGGCATTGTTCGGGGAACAGGAGTTTTCCGTGTCATTGTATCAGAACGCTTTCGAATTTTGCGGATAGATATGGAGATATGATGAAAAACAGTGATCAGTTGATCCCATGGAAGCGTTCCTGGGAAAAAAGTGTGAACCCGGAAACGGGGAACGGAACGAACAAAGAGACAGAGAAATCACCGGTACTCAGGGAACAGCGAATACCGCTTGCCTGCGGGGAGGAACTGCCCCTTCTGACGTTTCCCCTGTTGTTGGAATGTGACTGCGTGCGGCATGCCTTTACGACTCGGGCAGGAGGTGTGAGCAAAGGGGAATGGAGCAGTCTCAATCTTAGTTTTACAAGAGGAGATGAACCAAAGGATGTGCAGGAAAACTTCCGGCGTGTGGCAGAAGCCTTCGGAGTGATGCCGGAGCAGATCGTCTGCTCTATGCAAACGCATACAACAAACGTGCGCAGAGTGTATGCAAAAGACGGCGGAACCGGAGTGACCCGTCCCCTGTCCTGGAGGGATGTGGATGGACTGATCACAAACGAAAGGCAGGTGCTTCTGGCTACTTTTTATGCAGACTGTGTACCTCTTTATTTTGTAGATCCGGTGCATCATGCCATCGGTTTATCCCATTCCGGCTGGCGGGGGACGGTGGCGCGGATGGGTGCGGTAACGATCCATGCCATGGCAGAACAGTTTGGCAGCCGGCCGGAGGATCTGCTCTGTGCCATCGGTCCCAGCGTCTGTCAGAATTGTTATGAGGTAAGTGGGGACGTTGCAAAACAGTTCCGGGAGGAATTTCCAAATGCGGGAGAGGAACTGCTGACTCCCACCGATGAGGACCATTACCAGCTGAACTTATGGGAGGCAAATAAACGCGTGATGCTTGAGGCTGGCGTTTTGCCGGAACATTTGCAGGTCACGGATCTATGTACCTGCTGCAATCCGCAGAATTTGTTTTCCCATCGCTTTAGCAAAGGCCGAAGAGGAAATCTAGGCGCGTTTCTGATGTTGAAGTAAGAGCCATAAATAAGCGGCGGATTGGAGGATGTGACTCAGCAGCGCACTCCATAAATAAGTATATAGGCCAAAGCGGGGCACCAGCAGGTAAATGGTGAACAACCGCAGTGCGCATCCGAGGACGTTCAAAAAAAAGGTGTACAAGGTGAGGTTCAGCCCATGTAAAATACTGCTGAGGGTTCCGCTTAAAAATAGAAACGGACATAAAAAGCCAAGGCTTACGATGAAGGAGCCTGCCAGTTCACTGCCAAATAGCAGTGTTCCGATGAACCGGCCGAGAAACAGAAAGCCCAGTGTGCAGCTAAGACCTAAGATGGCACACAACTCCACCGTACGTCGGATCGTCTGTGCGATCTGCCTGCGGTCATTTTTTGCGGCTGCTTCAGAAATAGCAGGCAGCAGAAGGACGGAAAGGGAGCCGGTAAGTACCGTAGGAAGCATCACCACAGGCATAGCCATACCGGTTAAGGTTCCGAATACAGAAAGGGCCTGTGTACGGTCATAACCGTAGGATACCAGTGCTAATGGGATGAAAATAGTTTCTGCGCTGGCAAACAGGTTGAGGATGACACGGCTTGCCGTGAGGGGAGTGGAAAAAGCGAGCAGTTTTTTTGTGACAGAAACAGAGAACTGCAGGCGTTTCAATCGGAAGGTGGTAAGGCAAAACAGGGCTGCAGCCATTTCTCCGCAAACAGTACCCCACATGGCATGCGCCGGTGTGATGGGGGCTTGTTTTTCTAATTGGATCAGATAAAAGAGATAGACCGAGAATACCCGGACCAGCTGCTCAAAGAGTTGGGACAGCGCGGGGATCGCGGTCTTATTTTTTCCGTAATAATAGCCGTTGAAACAGGCGTGCAGGCAGGCAAAGGGCAGCGAAAAACTCATGATACGAAGCAGTGATCCGCAGGCAGGCTCGTTAATGATATGTTCAGCCAGCCAAGGGGCGTTTTGGTAAACGAACAGGGAACATCCCGCGGCTGTGACCATACAAATGAAAAGTCCGCAGAAAAAGGGGGTCTGGTCTTCGGTCTCCGCTGTAAACTTGGAGATCGCAGTCTGGATTCCGCCGGTACAGAGCGCCAGACAAAGTGCCAGGATCGGAAATGCCAGCTGATAGATGCCAAGACCCTTTGCACCGATCGTATGGGAGAGGAATATTCTATATAAGAATCCTATGATTCTGCTGGCTAGTCCCGTTGCAGTCAGAATGACCGTACCGGTAAACAACGGGTGTTTTTTGTATTGAGAGATGTTCATAAGAGCGATACCGCCTGAAAAGAATACTTTCCTATAATGTATGAAACAGGCAGACACCGTAGAACGAACAGCCGGTGGAATCGGATCAATTGTTTTGGAAGGAGAAGGAATATGATCTATCTGGATCATGCAGCTACCACACCGACTGCGCCGGAAGTAAGGGCTGCCATGGAACCATATTATAACATTCGCTACGGAAATGCTTCTACACCCTATGAGTTCGGAAAACAGAGCAGGGAAGCGGTGGAGCATGCAAGAAATACGATCGCGGAAACTTTGCAGGTACAGCCCTCTGAAATCTATTTTACCTCCGGCGGTACAGAAAGCGATAACTGGGCGCTCAAAGCGACAATGGAAGCCTACAGCAATTACGGACGGCATCTGATCACCACAGAGATCGAGCATCATGCCATCGGGAATACCTGCGAATATTTGAAGAAGCGGGGATTTGAAGTGACGGAATTACCGGTGGACCGGGACGGACGCATTTCTTTAGAACAACTGGAACATGCGATACGCCCGGATACGATCCTGGCGTCTATCATGTGTGCGAATAATGAGATCGGAACGATCCAGGATATGAAGGCCATCGGGCAGATCCTAAAGCGCCGGGGAGTGCTGTTTCACACGGATGCGGTGCAGGCTTATGGTCAGATACCCATCGATCTTGCAGGTTGGAATGTGCATCTACTCAGTGCCAGCAGCCACAAGTTCTATGGCCCGAAAGGGTGCGGCTTTTTATATATGAAGCAGGGACTTCGCACAGAGAGCATGATCCATGGCGGCGCGCAGGAGAGCGGCAGACGCGCCGGAACGGAAAATGTACCGGGGATCGTCGGAATGGCAAAGGCGGCGGAGATCAGTTATGCGAGGATGGAGGAAACGGCAGCCCGCGAACAGTATTTGCGTGACCGTCTGATCCATTATATTTGTACACAGATACCGGGTGCGTATCTGGTAGGAAGTGAGAAGGACCGGCTGCCGGGCAATCTGAATATCTGTTTTCAGGGAATCGAAGCCTCGAATCTGGTGCTGCTTTTGGACGAAGAAGGGATCTGTGTGTCGGCGGGAAGTGCATGCAACAGTGCATCGGCCAAACCGTCCCATGTGTTAAAAGCAGTGGGGCTTTCTGATGCACAGGCATTCGCCTGTGTTCGCATCACCCTTGGGCGCAATACCACAGCAGGTGAACTGCAGCATACCTTAGCGGTCTTAAAACGGCTTGTAAAAATGCTGAAGAAAGGGTAAAATAAAAAGCATTCGTTTAACGGTGAATCGGCTGTTCGTTCAGAACGGAAAACCGGAAACGGACAAATTTTTACAATGAAATGATTTGGGAGAAGCTATGAATTTACAGGAATATTTACATGAGCGCCGTCTGATCACGGACGGCGCGATGGGCACTTATTATGAGAAAAAATATGGAACTGCGGAACTGTTTCCGGAAGAGGAAAATTTGTTGCATCCGGACCGCATCTGTGACATTCATTTCGAATATCTTCAGGCGGGTGCAAGACTTCTTCGCACAAACACCTTTGCCACGAATCCGGTGTTTGTGCCGGATGCCGGCAAGCGTTTGGAGGGTCTGCGCGCAGGTTATGCAATTGCAGAAACTGCGGTTGAACGTTTTCGAAAAGAGACAGGCAGTGAAGAAGACATTTTTATTGCAGCAGATTTTGGTCCCATCGGTGAACTGGAAGAACAAAGCCCGGCAGAAGTGTTGGCGGACTATGAACAGATGTGCGATGTGTTTTTGGAATGCGGTGCATCTGTTTTCGCATTTGAATCGCAGAGAGACGATAAATATGTGAAACAGCTGGCAGACTATATCAAAACCCGGCGACCGGATGCTTTTGTGCTGGTGCAGTTTACTTTTGATAAGAGCGGATACACAAGAGCGGGCCTTTCTGTGCGCCGTATTCATGAGAGCATGGCAAAAGCGGATGCGGATGCCATAGATGCGTATGGTTATAACTGTGGCGTAGAGGCAGGGCATTTGCTGCAGCTGTTGCAGACCCAACTTCCCTATTGCCGAAAGTTTTTCAGTGCACTGCCCAATGCCGGTTACCCGTTATCCCTTCGCGGAAGGACAATCTATACGGAAAATGAGAAGTATTTTGTGGAAAAGAGTGTGGAGATCGCGAAACTTGGGGTGGATATCATCGGTGGCTGCTGTGGAACAACGCCCGGATATATCCGTGATCT
>CAMBUC010000059.1 GCA_945871045.1 uncultured bacterium | reverse complement strand
TCTGCCCTTCATTAAAACTGACCTGTGACATGAGTGCTCCGGTTGGTAAAAAGAGGATCCGTTTGTACTCGCCGCTGATGAGTTTTGGCAGATACCAGGCTGCCAGTGTGACTGCTGAACATCCGCATCCGCTTCCTCCCGCCTGAGTGCCCTGCTTATCGCTGTCAAAGATCTTCATGCCGCAATCCTCATGCAGGTGACCGATATCAATCCCTTCATCCTTTAATAATTTGATCAGGATCTCGCGGCCGACGCTTCCCAGATCGCCCGTCACGATCCTGTCATAATCCCCCGGTTTCCTGTCAAAATCCTCCAAATGGGTACGGATGAGATCCATTGCTGCCGGCGCCATAGCGGCTCCCATATTTTGTGCATCGCGCACGCCATAATCCATGATCTTCCCACTGGTAACTCCGGTAATCTTTACGTTGGATTTTTCTGTTCCCAGCACATATGCACCGCTGCCGGTCACTGTCCAGGTGGCTGACAATGGCCTTTGGTTTGCATATTCTACGGGAAAGCGGAAATTTTTCTCCGCCCCTGCAAAATGGCTGGAGGTCACAACGAGTACACGCTCTGCAAAACCGCCTGACAAACACATGGCTGCAAGGGACATCCCTTCTCCTAAAGTAGAACATGCGCCGTAAAGTCCAAAAAACGGGATCTCATAGTCCATGAGCCCAAAACAACTGGCGATATCCTGTCCTAACAGATCCCCTGCAAAAATGTATCGGATATCCGTATTCTGCAAGGATGCCTTTCCCAGAGCCAGTGTCACCGCTTCTTTTTGCATCCTGCTCTCTGCCGCTTCCCAGGTCTCTTCTCCAAATTTATCGGTATCACAGATCATATCGAATTTATCACCTAACGGTCCCTCGCCCTCCATCTTTCCTACCACCGTTCCACTGCTCTGAATATAGACCGGTTGTGTAGGCTGAATGCTGGCGCGTCCGATCTGCTGGGATTGTTTCCATTCCTGCAACATCATACACCTTCCTTTTTCTTACTTTGTTTTATATGTAAGATGTGTCAATCGGATCCATTTTATGCATTTTATCAAAGATGATCTGTCACACATTGCCAACCAAAAAAAAATGAGGTAAAATACAGGCAGCACAAACATACTTTCGAAATAATTTTGTTCAGAAATGGTGGTACGGATGGAGCGATTGATCTTTCATGTAGATGTAAATTCTGCCTTTTTAAGCTGGCAGGCGAAATATGAAATGGAACAACTTCATATGGATCGGGATCTTCGTAAAATCCCTGCCGCAGTTGGCGGTGACCCGAAAACCCGCCACGGCATTGTTCTGGCAAAATCCACACCGGCAAAAGCCTATGGCATCACCACCGGCGAACCCCTTTCCCGCGCTTTGGAAAAATGTCCGGATCTGGTGATCGTACAGCCGAAATTCGAAACATACGTCCAAAATTCACGCGCCTTTATTCAGATCTTACTGGAAGTTGCCCCTGTGGTGGAACAGGCAAGCATCGATGAAGCCTACTGCGATCTGAGCGGCACCGGCCGTCTTTACGGGGATCCCATCGCCCTTGCCCATCAGTTAAAAGACCGCATACAAAACGATCTTCATTTTACGGTGAATATCGGTATTTCCAATTGCAAACTACTGGCCAAGATGGCCTCCGATTTTGAAAAGCCCGATAAGGTACACACCCTTTTTCCCAATGAGATCGCAAAAAAAATGTGGCCGCTGCCGGCCGGGGAATTGTTTCTGGTCGGACGTTCTTCCGCGAAAAAATTATCCGGCCTTGGCATCCGCACCATCGGAGATATCGCCCGGATGGATCCTGATCTTTTGCAGCTGCACTTTGGAAAACAAGGGAAAACCATGTGGGAATTTGCCAATGGCATAGACGAGTCTCCGGTGCGAAGTGAAAGTGATGCAGCCAAAAGTTATGGAAATTCCGTGACGCTGCGATTCGACGTAACCGATGCTGACAGCGCCAAAAAGATCCTGCTTTCCTTATGTGAAACAGTGGGCGCCAGACTTCGCGCCGACAAGGCATACATCCGCAGTGTCACTGTTTCCATCAAAGACTGTGACTTTCGTACTACCTCCCACCAAACAGGGCTGGAAGATGCCACCAATGTCACGGAAGTCATCTATCGCACAGCCTGCACACTTTTTGATCAACTTTGGGATCACACGCCGATCCGTTTACTGGGGGTTTCCACCGGCAAGATCACCGATGATTCTTACAGCCAGATGGAGTTGTTTTCTACCATAAAAAGAAAGGGCCCTGCCCCGGAAAAACTATCTAAGTTAAATGCAGCCATTGATCAGATCCGTGACCGGTACGGCGAAGATTCCGTAAAACGCGCACGTTTTTTGGAAGACGGGAGCAGTCACATGACCAAAGGGTTAAATAAAGCAAAACGAGAGGAGTGAGCCGGCAGACTCACTCCTCTTGCTTTGCGTACAGTTTTTCTTTTAAGAATGCAAGTATGGTTTCATAATTTTGCGGATCGTGGGGAAACACGCAGCCGGTGCAGTCCTTAAATATCCGCCCATTTTTATTTTCCCGGAATACCGGTTTTCCCAGACAATCCGGATATGGATGCATGGGACAATAGCAGAACAGGCAGTTCAATGATTTTCCTTCCATCCCCGCATGGCAGGGGTAATACATACATTCTTTATTTTCAAAAAAACGATAACTGTTTTTCTCCAATACTTTATCCTCCGATCTACAACATAGGATCTTTCGCCCGTCGATCCTACAAGCATCTGCATCCGTCCGATACTATGCGCAGGTTTTCCTTCGCGTACATTGTACCATACTTGTTACGCTTTTTCACACATCAGTCGCATCTTGTGAAGGATCTTTTTTTCCATGCGGCTGACCTGTACCTGAGTCATCCCCATGGCATCTGCAACACAATTCTGCGTCTTATCATCAAAATAGCGCAGGGTGATCAACTGCTGTTCTTTCGGTTCCAGACGGTCCATCAATTGTTCGATGGTCACACGGGTCAGCAGTTGTTCTTCCTGAGGCAGGTCATCCGCCACCTTGTCCACCAGATACAACTCACTTCCGTCGGATTGATAGACCGTCTGATAAATGGATGCCACTTCCTCCGACGCATCCAGCGCAAGAGCGATCTCCTCCTCCTTGAGGCCGGTATCCAATGCCAGTTCCTGTAAGGTCACACTGCGCCCCAGCTGCTGCTCCAGTTTTTCCCGGCTTTTCTTCACACGCCAGCCACACTCTTTGATGCTTCTGCTCACCTTCATCATTCCATCATCTCTCAGAAACCTTCGTATTTCTCCCATGACAAGTGGAACTGCATAAGTAGAAAATCGGACATCATAGGAAAAATCAAACTTTTCGATGGCTTTCATCAGCCCGATCGCACCGATCTGAAACAGATCTTCCCTGTCATAACCGCGGTTTTCAAAACGTTTGACTACCGTTCCCACCAGTCCCAGATTTTCCTCCACCAATTGTTCTCCGGCAGTTTTATCCCCGCTTTTTGCCCGTAACAATAGTTCCAAGGTGTGCTCCATCTACGAACTTCCCTCCTGCAGATGCAGCTGCTTTTTCATTTCCACGCAAGTACCTTGTCCTCGTTCCGATGTGATATGTATCTCGTCCATAAACATTTCCATAAATGAAAATCCCATCCCCGAACGCTCTGCCTCCGGTTTTGTCGTAAAAAACGGCTCCCTTGCGCGGGCAATATCTGCAATGCCACACCCTTCATCAAGGACTGTGATGGTGATCAGATCACCCTGTTTTTTGCAAGTCATCGTCACTTCCCCCATACAGTTCTCGTAGCCGTGAATGATCGCATTGGTCACCGCCTCGGAAACTGCGGTTTTGATATCTGCCATCTCATCTACCAGCGGATTTAGATCCATCAAAAATGCCGTGATCACAATTCTTGCAAACTGTTCATTTTCCGGATACGCCGCAAAACGGATCGTCATCTCCTGTTCTCTAATCATGGTTTGCCTCCTTTACGACTGTGATCAATTTGGGCAGTCCTGCCAGTGTAAAAATCTTCTGTACACGGCCATTCAGATTTTCCGCCACTACGCTTCCACCTGTATAGCCCATTTTTCTGCTTCTTCCGATCAACATTCCAATTCCCGAACTATCCATAAATTCTGTATTGGAAAAATCGAAGATCAAATGGCGGATCTGGTAATTATCGATCAGCATGTCCGCCTCCTCCCGCATTTCGCTTGCTGCGCATTCATCAATCTCCCGGGGAGTAAAAATGCGTAAGCAGCCTGTTTTTGTCTCGTACTGAAACTCCATTTGTTGTCCCTCCTTTTTAATATAAGAGTGCTAGCTCTTTGGCGCCCGAGCGGTATGCGAAGCATATACTTCCTCTCCGCGAGGTGCGCATAATAAAAGACACAGCATCCCTTTCGGTTCTGTGTCTTTTGTAAAATGATTGCTATGATTTTTTGTTTGATCTCAGCCTACTGCTGGTTGTCCAACACCTGCTCAATCTGTGTCACATAACGCCCCGCATTATATGCCAGCCGGCTTCCCGGAAACAGACTCACAACTTTGGAATAAGAAGTCAGTGCATTTTCCCAATCTTCCATTTTCCGGTATGCCTGAGCCAGATTGTACAATGCATTTCCGTCGTCGTAAGTTTCATCCGCTGCCACTACCTTTGAAAGCAGTTCGATGGCCTCTTCATTGCGGTTATTGTTATACGCAGACATTCCATCCGCATACGCATTTGTCACATACTGGTGGTTGACCTCTTCCCGCAGGGTCTGAAAAATCTCCTTTCCCTTTTTCGAAAGCAGTGTCTCATCAATTCCCTCAAGCGTATCTCCTGCCAACTCAATATTTTCATTCACATACGCATCATATGCCATTAAAAGCGACTCGCTTGCCTTGATGGCGGCATCCCGGTTTTCCATATCAGTCTGGGCATTTTCCACGTCGCCGGTCAGATTATCGATCTGCTCTTCTAAGGCTTTGATCGTATTATTTTTATCTGCGATGGTGTTATTTGCTTCTGTCACCGCCACACTGGCATTGCTGACAGCCTGCTTGCGCACTCCGGGCACCACCAGATACCAGGTGATGGCAACACCGATGGCAACACCTACCAAAAGGTTCGCAGCCATTCCCCAAAATCCGATATCTCCTCGGAATTTCGGCTGAATGATCGTGTCATTTCCGTTCTGATAAGCGATCGCCTGCGCCTTTTTCGTCTTCTTACCGCCACCCTGACGAACCAGTTCTGTTACTTCTTTCAAATAACGCGCGGTGGTGGGATTTCCGGTATCGATGGCTTCCGCTTTTCTTAATGCCTTTCGCGCCTGTTCCAGTTCTCCGTAGTTGATGTAAAGAAGCGCCAGCAACTGCCAGCCCTTTACAAACTTTGCATTGGTGGCAAGTATTTTTTTCAACTGGATCACTGCCAGATCCACACTGCCCTGTCTGCAATAGGTGATGACCTGATTGTATTTCCGCGCCAACTGGTTGATCTTTTCTTTTTCCGCGGGATCCTTCTTTGTCTTTTCCAAATAATAGGAGGCGCGATTTTCTTCTGCCTGATACCCTTTGCTGATCAGCCATTCGCGAACAGCAGCCACGCCTTCGCCCATTTCATAATAAATAAGGCCTAACAGATTTCTGGCATTTGTATTTACTTTATTGTACTGCAAACTGAGACGCAGATCCGCGATCGCTCCGGACAGATCTCTCGTATTTGCTTTCGCCAGCGCCTGATTATATAGATAATTTGAAATACCCACGAATTTCCGGTAGATCCGAAGATCTGTCCCGCAATTCGGGCATATTTTTTCATGTCCGATGATAATTCCACAATTATAGCATTCCATCTTATTTCCTCTTTAACTCACTCATCATCTGCTGCATGATATCTGTCATATCTGTAATGTCGTGCTCATAGATCGCAATTTCTGCATCTTCGATCTCATCGCTCGGCTGAAAATGTTTTAATTCTTCTTCAAAATTGATCATCGTTTCCTCCATAAAAATACATAAACAAAAACCACTGCCTCTCGGCTATGAACTATCATATACCTAAGCAGTGGTTTCTTGCAAGGGGCTAGCCCCTATAAATTTTCATATTCAATCGCATTTTTCGACGTTCTTCGTTTCTCGCGGTTTACTTTGATGTATAACCAACATTGAACATTCCGATACGACCCATATGCTTTTTGAATTCGACCGCTCGCTGCGATTCTTTTACCTGTATGGTCTGCTCATCCACGCTGACCTTAACTCCGGGATAAACATTTTTTACTACCAGAATGCATGCAGAAGAAGAAGCGCTGACAACCTGCTGCAACGTGTTTAACTCCTCTCTTCGTCCTGCAATCTGCGCCGATAAACGCACCTTTTCTTTGACAAGGGCCATACGTCTGGGATCATCCCGAAATGATAACCCTTTTTGTCTCATGACGGTCTCAAACTGAACGAGACCTTCTTCGATTCGCAGCAACTGGCTCCCATCATCCTTCGCCTGACGGGTGATCATCTGTATCTGATCAAAAACCTCCCTGTGAACGCCCACAGAAACCTCGGTATTTGCCCCTACGGCATTTCCGATCTCCCGCGCTTCAATGCCACGTACCGCATGAGCCGCTCCGCCGACAATACAGCCTTTCCGGCCATTCAATTTGATCTTTCCACCGGCATAGACCCTGCTATCGAGAAACGAATCTGCATCGATATCTCCCTCGGTTTTTACATCTGCATATTCAATGAACTGTGCCGAGATATTTCCCTTAGATCGCACCTTTGCACCGCTTTTACCGAGTACGCCTCCGCGCAGAATGACTCCTTTTTTGCCCTCAACAAACGCAGACTCCACCACCTTATCGATGGTCACGGTTCCCGTTGCTTTCACCGTCATTCCGTCCAGTACATTTCCATGTATGATCACGTCACCGTTAAAATCGATATTACCGGTAGACAGATCCACGTCACCAAACACCTCATGCACCTGAAAGATATTCACGCGGTTATTTAATTCTGTGATCTTTCCGCCAATGGTCGCACGATAAGTAATGCCGTCTTCCAGACGCTCAAAACCCGTTCCCTTCAGAGGCGGCAGTTCCGCTCCGCGCTTTGCCAATTTAAACTGTGCAGCCAGATTGTATCCGTTCGTTCCTGCAGTTCCCGGATGATAGATCGCAATATCCTGCCCTGCCTCTACCAATTCGATCATCTTGATGTTCTTGTAATCCACGGAACCATCTTTTTGAACGATCGGTTTTTGAGAAAGATCTGTATCAAACAAGTACTCGAAATATCCATCCGCACCGTCTTTCGCCTCTGCGCCCTTTGCCACCAGAACCTCTTTGTTATAAATATTATTATCAACAATCTTTTGCAGACTATCCGAAAGGATACCAATCTTCACATGATTTAGGTGAAGCACTTCTGTCAAATACTCGACTGTATATTTTTCCGGTGTTCCCGTCGGTGGAACCGTCATATATGCTTCCATACAGTCCTCCGTGATCCTAACTGACGGCATGGGTAATGACATGCGCTGCACCTCCCTTCTTTTTGTCATTCACAAAAAACGACTATTATATACTTAAAAATAGTATACAATAGTCGTTTTACTTTTGCAATTATTATTTCATCTGTTCTAAGCGCTGTAATACCTGAGCCATCATCTGCTCATATTTTGCCTGCTTGTCTTTTTCTTCCTGAATCTTTGCAGCAGGTGCTTTGCTCACGAATTTTTCGTTTCCGAGCATCTTGCGGGAACGCTCTAACTCCTTCTCCAAACGATCCTTTTCTTTTAACAGGCGCTCCTTTTCCTTTTCAAAGTCTACCAGATCTTCTAACGGCAAGTATACGACTGCATCCGGGATCACTGCCGATACAGCATCCTCCCCTACACCGTTCTTATCTGCCTGAACAACGATGTCACTTGTAAAGGCAAGATTGACATAAACTTCTTTGTTGTTCTCAAAAATATCACGGACAGACTCATTTTCAGATACGATCACGAGTTTTGCCTTTCTCGAAGGCGGAACATCCATCTGCGTACGGACGTTACGAACAGCCTTTACCAGATCCTTGCAATGCTCGATGGCAGTTTCCTCTGCCGGGAAATTCCACGCATCCTTGAACTTGGGCCACTGAGAAAGCATAATGGTCTCTTCCTCACTCTGAAGGGTACAGAAAATCTCCTCCGTGATGAAAGGCATATAAGGATGTAACAGTTTTAATGCATTAGTAAGGACGGTCTTTAATGTCCAAAGGGCTGCGTTTGCAGAAGCCGGATCTTCATCCTTTTTATAAGTACGAACCTTTGCGATCTCGATGTACCAGTCGCAGAACTCATCCCAGATGAAATCATAAACCTTCTGTACAGCGATACCCAGTTCGAACTTGTCAAGATTTTCGGTTGCATCTTTTGCAAGGGTATTCACTCTTGAAAGAATCCACTTGTCTGCCGGATGCAGTTCATCCAGCGCAGGTTCGGTAACATCTACACCTTCTAAGTTCATCATAATGAAACGGGATGCATTCCATACTTTATTTGCAAAATTACGGGATGCCTCGACACGCTCCCAATAGAAACGCATATCATTGCCGGGTGCATTACCGGTGATCAATGTCAGACGCTGGGCATCTGCGCCATTTTTGTCAATGACCTCTACCGGATCAATACCGTTTCGGAGGTATTTACTCATCTTTCTTCCCTGGGAATCACGCACCAGACCATGGAACAGTACGGTATGGAAAGGCGCTTTGCCCATCTGCTCATATCCGGAGAAGATCATACGGATCACCCAGAAGAAAATGATATCATATCCGGTTACAAGTACATCGTTCGGATAAAAATAATCCAGATCCTCTGTCTTTTCCGGCCAGCCCAGTGTGGAGAAGGGCCATAGCGCAGATGAAAACCAGGTATCCAGTGTGTCGGGATCCTGTGTCATATGTTCACAGCCACATTTCGGGCAGACGCCGGGATTCTCCACTGAAACAACCATCTCTCCGCACTTATCACAATACCATGCCGGGATCCGGTGTCCCCACCAGAGCTGACGGCTGATACACCAGTCACGGATATTATCTGTCCAGTTGAAATAGGTCTTATCCATACGTGCGGGAAGCAGTTTGATCTCGCCGTTTTTCACACCTTCCACTGCCGGTTTGATCATCTCGTCCATCTTTACGAACCACTGCTGCTTGATCATGGGCTCTACCGTTGTATGGCAGCGGTCATGGGTGCCCACATTATGGGAATGCGGCACTACCTTTACAAGCAGTCCCATTTCCTCTAAATCTGCAACCAGCGCTTTTCTGCACTCGTAGCGGTCCATGCCCACATATTTTCCGGCCTTCTCATTCATCGTTGCGTCATCGTTGATCACGATGATCTCTTCTAAGTTATGACGCTTTCCAACCTCAAAGTCATTGGGGTCATGGGCCGGTGTGATCTTTACGCATCCGGTACCAAACTCCTTGTCCACATACGCGTCTGCGATCACAGGGATCTGTCTGCCTGTTGTAGGAAGTTCCAGCATCTTTCCGATAATATCTTTATAGCGGTCATCATCCGGATTTACAGCCACAGCTGTATCACCAAATAATGTCTCGGGTCTTGTGGTAGCGATCTCTA
>CAMBUC010000058.1 GCA_945871045.1 uncultured bacterium | reverse complement strand
AAGGACAACTGCAAGACCTCCGGTCATGTACTCGCATCCATGCTCTCCGACACCTTCCACAACGGTTTTTGCACCGGAGTTTCTTACGCAGAAGCGCTCGCCTGCCATTCCGGCGATATAGGCTTCACCGCTGGTAGCACCATAAAGAGCAACATTTCCCACAATAATATTTGTTTCCGCATCATAGGCTGCGTTCTCAGGTGCTCTCAGGATCAGTTTTCCGCCTGACAGTCCTTTTCCGAAGTAGTCATTGCTGTCACCCACCAGATTCAGTGTCAGTCCCGCCGGGATAAACGCGCCAAAACTCTGTCCGCCGGCGCCGGTACAATGGATGGTGATCGTATCCTCTTTGATTCCATCCGGATGGAGTCTCGTTATTTCCGCTCCGATCAATGTGCCGAAGGCTCTGTCTGTATTTGTCACCTGCACATCAAAACGCTTTGCTTTTTTCGATTTGATGGCTGTCATCAACGTCTTATCCCGATCCATCAGCTGCTGATCTTTTTTCGAAGAAAGTTCGAAATCATACAGTAATTTGGCATCATACTGGCATGCTTCGGACACTTCCGTATCAATGATGCGGCTTAGATCGATCTTCTTTTTCGCACCTTCCAGCACATCTTTTTTCTTGATCAGGTCGGTTCTGCCAACCAGTTCATCCACACTTCTGACGCCCAGTTTCGCCATGTACTCTCTGAGTTCTTCCGCGATAAAGAGCATAAAGTTCTCCACATACTCCGGTTTTCCTTTAAACTGCTTTCTGAGTTTCGGATTCTGGGTCGCAACGCCAAAGGGACAGGTATCCTGATTACATACACGCATCATTGCACATCCGAGGGTTACCAGCGGAGCGGTGGCAAAACCAAACTCCTCTGCACCAAGGATGGCAGCGATGGCCACATCCTTTCCGCTCATCAGTTTACCATCCGTCTCGATGATCACGCGGTTTCTCAGTCCGTTCTGGATCAGCGTCTGATGGGTTTCTGCAAGTCCCAGTTCCCAGGGCAGACCGGCATTATGGATCGAACTAAGGGGAGCGGCACCTGTTCCACCGTCATAGCCTGAGATCAGAATGACACCTGCGCCTGCCTTTGCGACACCTGCAGCGATCGTTCCTACACCGGTTTCAGACACAAGTTTTACAGAAATACGTGCATCTTTATTTGCATTCTTCAGGTCATAGATCAACTGTGCCAGATCCTCAATGGAATAAATATCGTGATGCGGCGGAGGTGAAATGAGACTTACACCCGGTGTGGAATGTCTGGTCCTTGCGATCCAGGGATAAACCTTCTTTCCGGGAAGATGTCCGCCTTCGCCGGGTTTTGCACCCTGAGCGAGTTTGATCTGGATCTCCTTCGCGCTCACCAGATATTTGCTGGTAACACCGAAACGTCCGCTTGCAACCTGTTTGATCGCAGAACTTCTGTCATTGGCAGTACCGGCACTGAGGATTCTCTCGTCCGATTCTCCACCCTCACCGGAATTACTCTTTCCGTGAAGTCTGTTCATGGCGATGGCAAGTGTCTCATGGGCTTCCTCGGAAATCGAACCGTAAGACATGGCACCTGTCTTGAAGCGCTTCACAATGGAGCGTGCGCTCTCAACTTCCGAAAGCTCTACGCCCTCTTTAGGATAATTAAATTCCATCAGGCTTCGAATGTATCCCGTTTGCTCATCATCAACCATTGCTGTATACTGCTTAAACTTCTCATAATCCCCTTCGCGGGTAGCCATCTGCAGCATATGAATGGTTCTGGGATTATATCTGTGGGTTTCTCCCTGGGCTCTCATCTTGTGACGTCCCATGGAATCAATGGTCTTGTCAGTTTCCAGGCCCAGCGGATCAAAAGCCTTTGTATGCTGATAATCTGTATTCTTGGCAATATCCTCAATGGTAATACCGCCGATCCGTGACACCGTTCCGGCAAAATATTTATTGATGACGCTCTCATGAATACCCACCGCCTCAAAAATACGGCTGCCCTGATAAGACTGAATGGTGGAAATACCCATTTTTGATGCGATCTTTACGATTCCGGAAATGATCGCATGGTCATAATCCTCCACTGCTGCATAATAATCCTTTTCCAGAAGTCCCTCATCGATCAGTTCCTTAATGGAAGCATGGGCAAGATAGGGATTCACCGCACACGCACCAAAGCCAAGCAGCGTAGCGAAATGATGCACGCCTCTGGGTTCACCGGTTTCTAAAATAAGGGACATCGCCATACACTTCTTTGTGCGTACCAGATGATTATGTACGGCTGCCACACAAAGAAGAGACGGGATCGCCACATGATTTTCATCCACACCTCTGTCTGAAAGGATCAAAATATTTGCGCCATCCTTATAAGCCCGGTCCACCTCTACAAATAAATGATCAATGGCACGCTCCAGCGGTGTACTCTTATAATAAAGCATCGATATCTTTTCTACCTTAAGTCCGGGCTTGTTCAGATGCTGGATCTTCATCAAATCAAGATCTGAAAGGATCGGATTGGTGATCTTTAACACATTGCAGTTTTCAGGTCTTTCCGATAAAAGATTTCCATTCTTTCCAACATAAACCGTCGTTGCAGTAACGATTTTTTCCCTTACTGCATCGATGGGCGGATTGGTCACCTGCGCGAACAACTGCTTGAAGTAATAGAACAGCGGCTGGTATTCCTTGGAAAGAACTGCGATGGGCGTATCCACACCCATTGCACCGATTGCTTCACTTCCGTTTAATGCCATTTTTTCAATCTGATCTCTATAATCCTCGTAGGTATATCCAAAGGCTTTCAGAAGTTTCACCAACTCCTCGGTTGAATAGGAGGGTACTTTCTCATTGGGGATTTTTAAATCCTTCAACGTACAAAGGTTAGAATCCAGCCATTCGCCGTAAGGCTCCCGGTTGGCATATCTGTCCTTTAACTCTTCGTCCGAAATAACCGCACCTTTCTTTGTATCCACCAGCAGCATTTTTCCCGGATGAAGCCGTTCTTTTTTCAGGATATGGCTCTCATCCAGCGGAAGAACTCCCACCTCGGAAGAGAGGATCAGGCGGCCGTCATCCATGAGATAGTATCTGGAAGGACGCAGTCCGTTTCGGTCAAGGATCGCACCCATGACATCACCATCGGAAAAGAGAATGGACGCCGGACCATCCCAGGGCTCCATCATCGTCGCATAATACTGATAGAAATCACGTTCCTCCTGTGAAATGGTATCATTGTTTTCCCACGGTTCAGGAATGAGTACCATCGCTGCAAGCGCCGGGTCCATACCTCCCATGATCATAAACTCAAGGGCATTATCAAGCATTGCAGAATCTGAACCTTCGGTAGAAATAATAGGCAGGATCTTTGTAAGTTCTTCGTCTGTAAAGCAGGAAACTTCCACCGTCTCCTCTCTGGCGCACATCTTGTCTACGTTACCTTTGATGGTATTGATCTCGCCATTATGCACCACAAAACGGTTGGGATGCGCACGAAGCCAGCTGGGATTTGTATTGGTAGAGAATCTGGAATGCACCAGTGCAATGGCAGATTCATAATCCTCATCCTGCAGATCGGCAAAGAAGGTCCGCAGCTGGGAAACCAAAAACATTCCCTTATATACGATCGTTCTTCCGGAAAGGGAAGGCACATAGGTGTTGTCATTACTCTGTTCAAATACACGACGGACGATGTAGAGTCTCCGGTCGAAATCCAGATCCTCCGTCAGATCCTCCGGTCTGGCGATAAAGGCCTGATAGATCAGCGGGCAGCTTTCCAGGGCTTTTTTTCCAAGTACGTTCTCGAATGTTGGAACTTTTCTCCAGCCTAAAAATTTCAGGTTTTCTTTTTTGACGATCACCTCAAACATTTTCATTGCCTGGCGTCTGTCCAGTTCATTTTGGGGAAAGAAAAACATTCCGACACCGTAGGTCCGTTCTTTTCCCAGTTCAATGCCTTCCTTTGCACACACTTTTTTGAAAAATTTATGGGGAATCTGCGTAAGGATACCAACACCGTCTCCGGTCTTTCCTTCCGCATCTTTACCTGCTCTGTGCTCAAGATTTTCTACGATGCTAAGGGCATCCGCCACAACCATATGGCTCTTTTTGCCGTAAATATTTGTGATCGCACCGATGCCACAGTTGTCATGTTCAAAACTGCTATCATACAAAGTTCTCTGATTCATAACTTTTTCTCCTCCATCAATGATTTAATGCCGCACTGATCAGTCCCTTAAATAAGGGATGTGCCATATCCGGTCTCGATTTAAACTCCGGATGTGCCTGTGTAGCAATGAAGAATGGATGATCTTTCAGTTCGATCATTTCCACGATCTGTCCATCCGGGGACAATCCTGAAAGAACCATACCATGGCTCTCAAGACACCCTCTGTAATCGTTGTTTACTTCATATCTGTGTCTGTGTCTTTCTGTAATATCCTCTTTTCCGTACAGACTCATGGCAAGGGTATCCTTTGCCAGTTTACAAGGATATGCGCCTAGGCGAAGTGTTCCGCCGATATGCTCGATATCCTCCTGTCCCGGAAGAAAACTGATCACAGGATTTTTTGTATCCGGATCAAACTCAATACTTGCGGCATCCGAAATGCCACATACAGTTCTGGCAAATTCAATGATCGCCACCTGCATACCAAGGCAAATGCCAAGATAGGGCAAGTGATTCTCCCTTGCATATTTTGCTGCAAGAATCTTTCCCTCGATGCCTCTGGACCCAAAGCCTCCCGGAACGATCATTCCGTTCAGTTCACCCAAAAGATCCGCTGCGGTATCTTCTGTCACGGTTTCCGCATCGATCCATTCGATCGCAACCTCTGTCTGATATGCGATTCCACCATGCTTTAACGCCTCTACCACACTCAGATATGCGTCATGTAATTCAATATACTTTCCAACAATACCGATCTTTACGGTATGCTTGGGATTATGAAAATCATATGCAAGTTTTTCCCATTCCGTCAGATTCGGCTTCGGGCAGTCAAGTTTCAGACAATCGCACACCGCCTGTGCCAGATGTTCTTTTTCCATCATCAGCGGAACTTCGTACAGGGACTGTGCATCCAGATTCTGTAAGATATGTTCTTTTTTTACATTGCAGAACAATGCCATCTTTTCTTTCATGGCATCATCGATGGGATAATCCGAGCGGCAGACAAGAATATCCGGCCATAATCCCATGCTCTGGAGCGTTTTTACACTCGTCTGTGCCGGCTTTGTCTTCATCTCTCCTGACGCTTTCAAATAAGGGATCAATGTCACCTGAATGATCACCGCATTTTCACGTCCCACCTCTGCCTGAAACTGTCTGATCGCTTCCAAAAAGGGCTGGCTTTCAATATCTCCAACCGTTCCCCCGATCTCAATGATCGAGATCGTATCTCCTTCACCGGGCTTCTCCTTGTGGAAACGATCCTTTATCTCATTGGTGATATGGGGAATGACCTGAACCGTACCTCCGCCATAATCACCACGTCTTTCTTTATTTAACACCGACCAGTAGATCTTTCCGGTCGTTACATTCGAATTAATGTCCAGATTCTCATTGATAAATCTTTCATAATGTCCCAGATCCAGATCCGTTTCTGTTCCGTCATCAGTCACAAAAACCTCTCCGTGCTGGATCGGGTTCATCGTACCGGGATCCACATTGATATATGGATCAAACTTCTGCATTGTTACGTGATATCCTCTTGCCTTTAAAAGCCTTCCGAGGGATGCGGCTGTGATGCCTTTTCCCAGACCCGAAACAACGCCTCCTGTTACGAATACATACTTTACCATTTTCATCTTCCCCTTTTTCGTCAATCATTTAGGGGTCAATTAGCCACTGCACTAGTTGACCCCTTTATCCAAATACTTTATATACGCATCTTTCAATTATTTGCCGCTGTCTCCATAGTTTGATAAAACACGTGCCGAAGGATCATTTACATTACATCCTTCCCAAGTCTTATTGGGCATCCAGAAATCCGTGATCATTGCTGCCTGACCCGGATAATAGGTTTCAAAGATTTCTCTATACATCAGTGATTCCTTTGTAAAGGGAGTCGCATAATCATATTTTTTGATCAGTTCTTCATATTCGCTGTCTGTGTACTTTTCCTCAGCATATTCCTTTAGGTAATCCACCATGGAATGGCCCACAGCATCCGAAAAGGCTGCTTTTTCTCTCATCAGGATATCCTTCGGTAGATAATCTCCCTCAAAGGCACGCCTTAACAGATATTTTCCTTTGTGATACACATTCATCTTCTTTTCAGGATCAATGCTCATCACATATTCGACAAAATCCAGATCTCCAAAGGGAACTCTCGCCTCTAAGGAGTTGGAAGAGATACACCGGTCTGCACGAAGCACATCATACATATGTAACTCCCGGATCCGTTTCGCCGATTCCTCCTGAAATTCCTTTGCGTTTGGAGCAAAATCTGTGTACTTATAGCCAAATAACTCATCTGAGATCTCACCGGTCAGAAGCACTCTGACATCGGTGTCCTCATGGATCGCTTTACAAACCAGATACATACCGATACTTGCACGGATCGTTGTGATGTCATAGGTTCCCAAAATGGAAATCACTTCCGGAAGCGCTGCCAGAATCTGTTCTTTGGTGATGATCACCTCTGTATGGGAACTTCCAATATAATCTGCCACCTCTTTGGCATACTTGAGATCGATGGCATCTCCTTCCATTCCGATCGCGAAGGTGCGGATCGGTTTCTGAAGCAGTTTCGCTGCAACGGAGCATACCAGCGAACTGTCCAGTCCACCGGACAAAAGAAAACCGATGGGGGCATCCGCATCCAGTCTCTTCTCAATACCTGCTACCAGTTTCTCGTGAATGTTTTTACAGATCTCATCCACATCATCTTTCACTACGGATGTCACCTTTGTCATATCACGATATGGAACAAATTCCCCATCCATATAATAATGTCCGGGCGGGAATGGATAAACCTTGGATACAAGGCCCACCAGGTTCTTTGCCTCAGAAGCAAAAACGATTTCGTCATCAGCAAGATAACCATAAAACAGCGGGCGGATTCCGATGGGATCTCTTGCAGCGATCAGACTCTTTTTCTTGTCATCATAGATGATGCATGCAGACTCGGCATCCAGCATGTGAAACATCTCCACGCCATACTTCTCATACAGCGGCAGCAGGATCTCACAGTCCGAATCGGAAACGAACTGATATCCATCTGCTTCCAGTGTCTGCTTTAAAGTTCTGAACCCATAAATCTCTCCATTACATACAACCATATTTCCGTTTAAAGAAAAGGGCTGCATACCGCTCTCTTCCAGACCCATGATCGCCAGTCTCTCAAAACCTAAGATCAATCCTGGTTCAGAAATGATCCGCTGCATGTCAGGGCCTCTGGAAATGGTTTTATCGAAATGTTCTTTAAATCTGTCTTCTGAAAGACTACTGCCCATATATCCCATAATTGAACACATAACAGACTTCCTCCTTTTATCAAACGCAAAATGCACGTTCCTCTTCGGAACGCGCTTTCGCGTTAATCATCATTTTTTATACATAAAACAGCATATCCGCATAATCAGGATACGGCAGGATTCCCTTCGGGATCATCTTTTCTGCTTCGTCTGCCAATGCACGAAGTTTACTCATATCCTCTAAGATCGTTGCCTGATAAAACTTTGCAAGTTCCAGTTCATCGCTCATGGATTCTGCCTTCAGCGTATCTTCCTCTAACACCTGCATTGCATCGTAAATGGCGTCATACGCCGTTGACAATTTTTCAAGCAGGGCTTTTTCCGCCTTGGAAGAAAGTGCTGCATCAAAGTCTTTTTTCTTTGTTGCAACGGTCAGCAGTTCATCCATTGTCTTTACCAGTGCAGGCATGAACTGGTGGCTTACCATATCAAGCATTGTCTTTGCCTCAATATGGATCGTCTTTGAATAGTTCTCCAGAAGGATCTCATATCTTGACTCGATCTCGCTTTTTGTAAAGATGTGATGCTTTGTGAAGAGTGTTACATTTTTGTCCTGAATAAATACCGGCAATACATCCGGGGTAGATTTATAATTGTAAAGTCCTCGCTTTTCAGCTTCAGCCACCCATTCATCCGTATATCCGTTTCCGTTAAAGACCACTCTCTTATGCTCTTTAATGGTGTTCTTCAGCAGTTCATGTACCGTTTCATCCATCTTTTCCGGATCTGTATCTTTTAAGACCTCATAAAAGTCGCTGAGTGCATCTGCAACTGCTGTATTCAGCACGACGTTCGGGCCTGATACGGAAAGGGAAGATCCAAGAGAACGGAACTCAAACTTATTGCCGGTGAAGGCAAAGGGAGAGGTTCTGTTTCGATCTGTGGTATCCTTTGTAAAATGAGGCAATACGGATGCACCGATCTCCATCTGTACATTCTTCTGTTTTCCAAAAAATGTATCGTTCTCAATGGAATCCAAAACGGCTGTCAGTTCATCACCCAGGAAGATGGAAATGATTGCCGGCGGTGCTTCGTTAGCGCCCAAACGATGGTCATTGCCTGCGCTCGCAACGGATAATCGCATCAGATCCGCATACTTATCAACTGCTTTGATAACTGCCATTAAAAATACTAAGAACTGAATATTCTCTGTCGGTGTCTTACCGGGATCTAACAGATTGATGCCTGTGTCTGTGATCATTGACCAGTTGTTATGTTTTCCGGAACCATTGATTCCCTCAAAGGGTTTCTCATGCAGCAGACATACAAAACCGTGCTTTTCCGCAACTTTTCTCATTACATCCATCGTCAGCTGGTTATGGTCGACTGCTACGTTTGTTGTATCAAAAACCGGTGCCAGTTCGTGCTGGCTGGGAGCAACTTCATTGTGCTTTGTCTTAGCGGGAATACCCAGTTTCCAAAGCTCCTCATCCAGGTCATGCATAAAGGCTGCAACCTTCGGCTTTAAGGTTCCGAAATAGTGATCCTCCATCTCCTGTCCCTTGGGAGGCATTGCGCCAAGAAGTGTTCTTCCGGTAAACACCAGATCTCTTCTCTTTTGGAAGGTTTCTTTTTCTACGAGGAAATATTCCTGCTCAGGTCCAACGGTTGTGGTCACACTGTTTACTTCCGTATTTCCAAGAATATGTAATACTTTTGTTGCCTCTCTGTTTAATGCTTCCATCGAACGAAGAAGCGGTGTTTTCTTATCAAGCGCCTCTCCGCTGTAAGAACAGAAGGCCGTCGGGATATATAAGGTACCATCCTTGATGAAGGCCGGTGATGTAGGATCCCATGCGGTGTATCCTCTTGCCTCGAAAGTCGCCCGCAAACCTCCGGAGGGGAAGCTGGATGCATCTGGTTCACCTTTTACAAGTTCTTTTCCGGAAAACTCCATGATCACTTCTCCACCTTCAAGAGGGGTGATAAAACTGTCATGCTTCTCAGCAGTCACTCCTGTCATGGGTTGGAACCAATGGGTAAAATGGGTTGCTCCGTTATCTACCGCCCATTCCTTCATTGCGATCGCTACCGCATTTGCTACATCAAGTTCAAGGTGTGTATTTGTATCAATGGTCTTTCTAAGTGCTTTATAAATATCCTTGGGAAGTTTATCCCTCATCACCCTGTCATTAAAAACTAAACTTCCATACATCTCTGGAACTGTCGTGCTCATAACTGTTCTCCTTTCAACGGTTCATTTTTCATTTCCGGCTGCGCAT
>CAMBUC010000057.1 GCA_945871045.1 uncultured bacterium | reverse complement strand
TTCTGCGCCACGCATAACGGTCTCAACAGAAGGATCGGGCTCGATTCCCTCGAATACCTCAACCTCCATGCCTGCTTCCTTTAAATATCCGATCGCACGATCCAAAAAGCCAAAACGCTTCATGGAGCCGCCGCCTACGCAGATGATCGCGCGCTTTCCTTCAAATGTCTTTAATGCCTCTAAAGATCCTTTTCCGTGATAAAGGTCTCTGGGAAGTGTAAATCTTGCCATTGTTTTCATCCTCCTGATTTTTTGTTATGAAATGATTAATTATTGGAAGTATGTTTCCACCAATACTTCCGTACTCCTAAAAAGTAACTGCTACACACAGTCTGTTAAAATTTTAACATCATATAAAGGGCGAGGTCAATGCACGAAACAACTAAAAAAGACCTTGAAAGTTTGTGAAGGTTTCAAGGTCTTTGGATGGAATTATTTTTCAGTTTTGTCTTGACAAAAATTTTTTTCCAGCAGTTTATAAAGGGTCGGTGTGACATGAAACAGTTTCATTGCGGCCTGTACTTCCTCCCATTGTGTGCGCCGTGTTTTTTTCGACATGGAAGGACTTTTTACTGCCCGGATCAGCAGATTTTTGGGCGTATGTGACAGATCCACAAATTCCAGCAGCTGGGTTTTGTAACCCATGCAGGTTAAAAGATTTCCACGGATGGCATCGGTTGTCAGTGCCGCCATGCGCTCCTGCACGATCCCGTATCGTGTGAACAGCGCCAGTTCCTCTGTCTTCATCTGTCCATTCAGTTCATGCTGGCAGCAGGGCACGGAAAAGATCATATCCGCATTCCAGCAGATGGCATTGTACAGTGCATAATCTGTTGCCGTATCGCAGGCGTGAAGGGTAACGACCATATCCACATCAAAAGGAGCGTGGTATCCATTAATATCACCTAACTCAAAGCGCAAATGATCATAGCCGTAGGTTTTTGCTGCGACGTTACATTTTTCAATGACATCCGCCTTCAGATCCAATCCGATGATCTCTACCGGCTGTTTTTTTATTTCTTTAAAGTAATAGTACAAAATAAAAGTGAGATATGATTTGCCGCGACCGAAATCAATGATATGCCAACAGGGTTTGTCAACGGAACCAACGGCATCGTCGATGAGTTCAATGAAGCGGTTGATCTGGCGGAACTTATCGTACATGGTACGCACCACAACGCCGTCTTTCGTGAAGATCCCCATATCGACAAGAGGTGGGATCTGCGATCCTTCCTGTAAGAGATAGTTCTTTTTCCGGTTGTGTTCGGAGTTCATTTTCGGTCGTGCCGCATTGGGCAAAACTTTCTTTTTATAGGTAACCGTGCCTTTTTTTGATAGCAGCAGTTGGTGTTCTTTTCCCTCAGACCACCCGTTTAACTGCAAAAACTGACTGCCCATTGCATCAGACAGGAAGTCTGCCAGCCGATCGGTGTCACAGTTTTCGTGAAACACCTGTTTTTCGGTGTAGTTTGCGATCTGATAGCAGTCGCTCTTTTTTTCTATGATGGCTTTTCGGTAGGTCTGTGTTTTTGAAACCTGCTTGCTTAAAACGAGTTTTTGCGGCCGGTCTGCAAGAATCGCTGAAAGGGCCTGTGTGAATTCAGTCATGTTCGTTTCCTCTTAGATAAAATATTGTATTCCTATTATAAAAAGTGCATTTTGCCATGTCAAACAAAAGAATGATTAAAAAACTATAAATTATGTCGTGGATGGATTGACGAAGCGACAGCCTGTCATATATAATCGCAGGGAAGATTATGACAAGGTGTCATTTTTGTTTTCGGAAAGGATAAATGATATGACAAAATTTTGTGTAAAAAAACCATTTTATGTTGTCGTTGCGGTGATCGTGATCCTCGTCATCGGTATCGTCAGCCTGACAGGCATGCAGACGGACCTGATGCCGAACCTGTCTATGCCATATCTGGCGGTCATCACAACGGAAGTGGGCGCTTCTCCCGAACAGGTGGAGATGGATGTGACAGAACCCTTGGAGAATGCCCTGGGAACGATCAACGGCGTGGAGAACGTGACCAGCAGTTCTTCGGAAAACTATGGTATGGTCATGCTGGAGTTTGCAGAGGATACAGATATGGAGGCTGCACTGGTGCGTGTTTCCATGGCATTGGATTCGTTGGAACTTCCGGAGGAATGCGGAACGCCCAACATCATGGAGATCAGTGTGGATATGCTGGCTACCATGTATGCGTCCGTGGACTATGAAGGAAAAGATATTAAGGAAGTGACGAATTTTACGAAAGATGTCATCGTTCCTTATCTGGAAAGACAAAACGGAGTAGCCAGCATTTCCAGCAGCGGTGAAGTGTCTGACTCTGTAGAGATCCGTTTGAATCAGAAAAAAATTGATAAAGTGAACGAAAAGATCTTAGAGAATACGAACGAGAAACTGGCGGATGCGGCAAAAGAAATCGAAGAGGCGAAAGCGGATCTGGCAGACGGCGAAGCAGAACTGAAAAAGCAGAAAGCCAATCTGGAAAAGCAGCAGAATGATACGAATCAGGAACTGGCGGATGCTTCCGTGCAGCTGTCTCAGGCACAGGCTACAAAGGCTGCTTACGAGTCCAGTTATAACAGTTTGAAGGCCAGCCAGAATGCGCTTTTGGCGGAAAAACAGGCTTACGAAGATGCCGGCATGCAGAAAACCTATGATCAGTTGGACGGTATGTTTGCACAGTTTGCCATGAATCTTGGAACGACCGCAGAGCAGGCCGGAATGGAAGTTCCCGCAAGTATTGAAGAGGCAGCGGCGGACAAAGAGAAGACGGAAAACTATTTGAACTGGCTGACTCAGATCGGTCAGGGCGATGCGGTTTCCGGCCTTTCTTATGACAGTATCAAGCAGGTGTATGATGTGGTGACGGTTCGTTTGCCGCAGATCGATACGGCACTTGCAAATCTGGATACGGAACTTGCAGCCGCTCAGGCGATGTTGGATGAGATCAATAAGCAGATGGAGGGCACTGACGGCAAGCAGTCCGAAGTGATCGCCGGAGGCTACAGTGCGGCAGCCGGTTTTGGATCCGGTCAGGCGCAGGTGGCAGCCGGAGAAAGCCGGATGGAGTCTGCGAGAGAGCAGTTGGAAGAAGCAGAAAAGCAGATGGAGGAGGCAAAGGAAGCGGCACTGAAAAATGCAAATATCGATGCCCTTCTGGATCTGAAGACCCTTTCTTCGATCATCTATGCACAGAACATGGCAATGCCTGCCGGCTATATTGATGACAAAGCAGATAACCAGTGGCTGGTAGAAGTCGGTGAGCACTTTACCGATGAGACAGAGATCGAAAAACTGGTGCTCACAAAGATCCCGGGGGTAGGAAAAATCCGGATCCGTGATGTGGCAGACGTAACGATCGTAGATAATGCAGGTGAGACTTATGCAAAAATGAATGGAAACGACGCGGTCGTTCTTTCCATTTTTAAAGTCAGCACATCAAATACGAGTGACGTGGCAAACACCCTGCTGGACGCTTTTGATCAGTTGGAGGAAGACTATCCGGGTCTTTCCATGACACCGATCATGAATCAGGGTGATTACATTGCGATGATCATTAAGAGCGTGCTTACGAGTATGTTGCTGGGAGCCCTTCTGGCAGTGATCGTACTGGCGTTGTTCTTGCAGGAAGTGAAACCGACGCTGGTCGTTGCCTTCAGTATCCCGTTTTCCGTGCTGTTTGCACTGATCGTTATGTACTTTACAGGGATCAACATCAACGTCATGTCGCTGGGCGGACTTTGTCTGGGAATCGGAATGCTGGTGGATAACTCCATCGTCGTCATGGAAAATATTTACCGACTGCGGCAAAAAGGCCTTTCGGCTCCGGCGGCAGCCGTGCAGGGCGCAAAACAGGTGGCTGCTCCGATCATTGCATCCACGATCACCACGATCTGTGTATTCTTCCCCATGGTATACACCAGCGGTATGGTCAGCCAGTTGATGATACCCTTTGCATTTACGATCTCCTATTCGCTGGCGGCGTCATTGATCGTAGCGCTTACGGTCGTGCCTACGATTAGTTCCGTCATGCTGAACAAAGTGAAAGAGAAAAAGCATCCGGTCTTTGAAAAGGTACAGGAGGGCTATGGCAAAGTACTAGGCTGGTGTCTGAAAGTAAAGATCGTGCCTCTTGCTATCGCCATCGGGCTGTTTGTCGTCTGCGTACTGCGGGCATTTGACACGGGTCTTGTATTGCTTGATGATATGGAAAGTAACCAGATCTCCGTTTCCATGAAAATGCCGGATGACTGCGAACGAGAAGCTGCCTATGCAGCGGCAGACGAAGTGATGGAACGGATCCTGTCTGTTGACGGAATCGCTGAAGTGGGTGCGATGGATGGAAACGCAAGTGCGATCACATCTGTAGCAGGCGGAAAGGATAATTATACACAGTTTTCCTTTCACATCATTACAGAGCCGGACATTAAGACAACAGATGAATTCCATGCGATCTGCGAGGAGATCGCAAAGAAAACGAGTGATGTCAAGGATGCGCAGATCCATGTCAGTTCCTCTGCACTGGGAGAGATGTCTTCGGAGTTGATCCTGGTCATCACCGTAGATATCTACGGTGATGACCAGGATCAACTCATTGCCATCAGTAAAGATATCAAGGCAATGTTAGAAGAGACAGAGGGACTGGAAAATATTGATGATGGCCTGGCAAATGCGGATTCATCGGTACGACTTTCGATTGACCGAAACAAAGCCGCAGCCTGCGGATTAACTTCCGCACAGATCCTTCAGACCATTGCAGCACGCACGACAACCAATGCAACTGCCATTACCATGAAGAAAGAGGGCGTGAATCTGGATGTCAAACTGGTGAATGAGACGGAACCTCTGACTTACGAAAATCTGATGGATATGGAACTGGAAGTGGATACCACAAATGACGATGGAGAAGCCGTGACAAAGACCTATCAGTTGTCAAAATTTGCCACCATGACTGTCGGCACCAGTATGGATACCATCACAAGAGAGAATCAGAGCCGTTATATGACAGTGAAAGCGGATGTGAAGGACGGCTATAATGCGACTCTTCTGTCACGTACATTACAGGAAAAACTGGATGCTTATCAGGCGCCGGAAGGTTACACCGTAGGAATCGGTGGTGAAAGTGAACAGGTCATGGAGATGGTTTGGCAGATGTTAAAGGCACTTGCATTAGGTGCGCTGCTCGTGTACCTTGTTATGGTGGCTCAGTTCCAGAGTCTGCTCAGTCCTTTTATCATTATTTTTACGATTCCGCTGGCGTTTACCGGAGGCATGCTGGGGCTGGCAGCATTTGGCAAGAGCATTTCTGCCATGTCACTCATGGGATTTATGATCCTGATGGGAACGGTTGTTAACAATGGTATCGTGTTTGTGGATTATGCTAATCAGCTTCGTATTGCAGGAGTAGATAAGCGGACAGCGTTGATCGCAACAGGAAAAACCCGTATGCGTCCCATCTTAATGACTGCGATGACAACGATCCTTTCCATGAGTGTGATGGTATTTTCACAGGACGCGGGGAATGCCATGCAGCGCGGTATGTCTATCGTAGTGGCAGCAGGACTGATCTATGCCACCTTTATGACACTGTTTATCGTGCCTGTCATGTATGATATTTTCTATCGGAAGCAGCCGCGGGTGATCGATGTGGGAGATGATCTGGACGAGATCCCGGATGAGACCAGTGAGTTGATCAATCAGCTGAGAGAGGTATAAAAATGCCAAAGCAAACATTTTATAAATTGCCGCAGGAGAAGCAGGAGCGGATCCTTGCGGCGGCCAAAAGGGAATTTACAAAGGTGCGCTTCAGTGACGCTTCCATTAACCGGATGATCCGGGATGCTGGTATTCCAAGAGGCAGTTTTTACCAGTATTTTGAAGATAAAACAGACATTTTTTTGTTCTTTCTGGAGGATTACAAAAAAGAGATCTTAGGCGGATTCACCGTGTGTATCCGGGCACATGGCGGAGAATTATTGTCGGCAATTGTTGATTTTCTGGATGATTTTATCGAAGAGGCCTTTAAAAATCCCCGGGAGGGAATCCGTGTGATCGTGTCGGAACCATGGATTTTTGAGAATATCTGGGCGGATATGCTGGGAGGAGAAAGCAGCAAAGAAGTCAGCCGTGTGAAGCAGGAGGGACGTTCTGCGGTGGACTGGTCAAAACTGGATCTTTTGGATGAAGCGGAGGAAGAGGTGTTTATCCATATTTTTGGAGCTGTTATTCGTGACAGTCTCTGTGAGGTCTTCCACCGAAACGAAATGTCTCTGGAAGAAGCCAAAAACTTGTTTCATGAACGGATTGAAAGCCTGCGGAGGCATTATGAAAAAAGGCCGTAAAAAATTCGCATTAGGGGCTAGCCATTGCGCCGGTGATTGGGTACAATGAGTACAGGCGGGTGAAACTTTCTGCAGGATGTGACGAGTAGCAACCTGTTGATCGTCACCGGAATTTGAGGAGGAGAAGACAATGGAAAAAACAATCGTATGTTTTGGAGATTCCAATACCCATGGATACAATTCAGAGAATATGCTGCGCTTTACCCCGCAGGAGCGATGGACCTGTCTGCTGGCAGAGCAGCTGGGATCTTCTTATCGTGTCTGTGAGGAAGGGTTAAGTGGAAGAACGACTGTTTTTGAAGATCCTTTATTTGAGGGACTTCAGGGATTTACCTATCTGTATCCCTGCATGATGACCCATGAGCCGTTGGATCTGTTGGTGGTTATGCTGGGAACCAATGATGTGAAAGAACGGTTTTCTGCGACACCGGAAAATATCGCCAAAGGAATGGAGCGGCTGGTGAATAAAGCACTGTGTTCTGCGGAGGCATGGAGAGCGAAGCCCAATGTATTGATCATCGCACCGCCGCCTATCGCACAAGGATATGAGAGCACCGTTGTCAGCGGAGAGATGGGAAAGTCCTGTGTGGAAAAATCAAGAGCCCTGGCTCCTCTGTACAAAGATGTGGCAGAGAGGCTGAACTGCCATTTTCTGGATGCCGGCAGCATCGAAGGCATGGAGATGGCGCCTTATGATTACATGCATCTGAGCAGGGAAAGTCACAAACTGTTGGCGGCGAAACTGGCAGAACTCATTCCGCAGATCGTACCGTCAGAAGAGGACTAAACCATACGAAGATCAGAGGATGTCCATGGGCATCCTCTTCTAAGTTGTGCATGGATAAGAAAACAACGAAGTAGGGAAAAGAAATGAGTATTTTAAATGTAGAACATTTATCGCACGGTTTTGGTGACAGGGCAATTTTTGAGGACGTGTCCTTCCGCCTGTTAAAAGGCGAGCACATTGGACTGGTAGGTGCAAACGGAGAAGGAAAATCTACCTTTATGAATATCATCACAGGTAAACTGATGCCGGATGAGGGAAAGATCGAATGGTCCAAACATGTGCGAGTGGGATATCTTGATCAGCACACGGCACTGGAAAAAGGAATGACCATCGGAAGCGTACTGCGTTCAGCCTTTGACTATCTCTTTGAAATGGAGATGGAGATGAACCAGATCTATGAGCAGTTAGGCGAGGCATCTCCCGAAGAGATGGATGGGATGATGGCTGAGGCTGGAACGCTTCAGGATCTGCTTACGATGCACGATTTTTATATGATCGATGCCAAAGTAGAAGAGGTGGCCAGGGCTCTGGGCATTTTAGATTTAGGACTGGACAAAGATGTCACGGACTTAAGCGGCGGTCAGCGCACGAAGGTTCTGATGGCAAAACTCTTATTGGAAAAACCGGATATCTTGCTTCTGGACGAGCCTACCAACTATCTGGATGTAGAGCATATCGAATGGCTGAAGCGTTATCTGAACGATTATGAAAATGCATTTATTCTCATCTCCCATGACGTGCCCTTTATCAACAGTGTGGTCAATCTGATCTATCATATGGACAACAAGCAGTTGAATCGATACGTGGGTGACTATGACAAGTTTATGGAAGTCTACGAGATGAAGAAGGCGCAGCTGGAGGCGGCATATAACAAGCAGCAGAAAGAGATCGCTGATCTGAAGGATTTTGTGGCACGCAACAAGGCGCGTGTGGCAACGAGAAATATGGCAATGTCCCGTCAAAAGAAACTGGACAAAATGGATGTGATCGAACTGGCGGCGGAGCGGCCGAAGCCGGAATTCCGGTTTCAGGTTGCCCGTACCCCCGGCCGTTATATTTTCCGGACTAAGGATCTGGTGATCGGATATGAGGAACCCTTATCAACGGCGTTAAATCTGGAGATGGAGCGGGGACAGAAGATCGTCTTAACCGGTGCCAACGGAATCGGAAAGACAACTTTGCTGAAAAGTATTTTAGGGCTCATCAAGCCCCTTCAGGGAACGGTGGAACTGGGGGATTATCTGGAGATCGGGTACTTTGAGCAGGAGATGGACCAGTCCATCACCACCACCTGCATCGAGGAGATCTGGCAGGAGTTTCCGGCTTTTTCCCAGTATGAGGTGCGAAGCGCTCTGGCAAAATGCGGCCTGACCACAAAGCATATTGAAAGTCAGGTGCGTGTGCTTTCCGGAGGCGAACAGGCAAAAGTGCGTCTCTGCAAACTGATCAATCGCGAAACAAATATTTTGCTTTTGGATGAGCCCACGAACCATCTGGATATGGATGCCAAAGACGAATTGAAACGTGCGCTTATGGAGTACAAAGGCAGTATCCTGATGGTATGCCATGAACCGGAATTTTATGAGGGTCTGGCAACGGATGTGTGGGATTGTTCGAAATGGACGACACGGCTTCTATAGGTTGTGTATCAGATGCCGGAGTCATTTACAAATGTGAGTCGGGAGGTCAAGATGAAAAAGACGAAAAACAGATGGTTGTGCGCATTATTGGCACTAGGGATGCTTCTGAATGCTGCCGGCTGCGGCGCAGCAAAACCGGAAGAAAAACCGCAGGAGACAGAGCCTGCCAAGCAGGAACCAGCAGAGATTGACAAAGAAGAACAGCAGCCAGAAGAGGAGCAGCAGCCGGAAGAGGAAACACCGGTGTCAGAGGAAGAAGCCCTTTGGCCCGGGGTCATCTGCACCAGTATAGGCTGTCAGTATTCGGATAGTGTGAATGATGAGTGGCATATGGTGGAAACCCAGCAGCAAAGTCTTCTGTTGGACGAAGAAAGTGCAAAGGTTTACCCGAATCTGGCAAAAGCCCTGGAGGATCTGCGGGATGAACATGCGGATGTCATGGAAACCACCATGAACAGCCTGATGGAAAGTTTTCAGGAAGTCGTTGCAGACGGTGGATTTGGCACGGATCTGTCCGACCGGATGACGCGCACCGTGGAGCGGGCAGGCCGGGATTATTTTAGTTTTGTGGAAGCAAATGAAAGTTATTACGGCGGCGCCCACGGAGGATACATGCTGACCGGTATGACCTTTGACGTAAAAACCGGTGAGCGGGTCATTCTTTCCGATATCGTGAAAGATGCGGATGAATTTAAGGATGTGGTGGCAATACTGTTAAATGACCACTTCGGAGATATCTTTTATGATGATGTACACAAACTGATCGCCGAATATGAACTGGATGGTTTTACATGGAGCATGGATCCTTTTGGAATTACGCTTTATTTTAACCAGTATGAGCTGGCACCGTATGCAGCAGGGATGCAGATTGTTGACCTGACATATGATGATTACCCGGATCTTTTGGATGGGTCTTATTTTGAGCCCCAGGAACAGTATGTTTTGGAACTGGATGCATATGAGGAATGTACGGTTGATCTGAACGGTGATGGCGTCAAGGAGACGATCACTGTGGATCGCAGTGCGGACGAATATGATTCTTATACAACAGAGATTGTGTTGAATAACCAGTTGATCAAAAGTGACGTAGAAGATTACAGCGCAGAGTGTTACTTGGTAAAATGCAAGGATGCAGCATACTTGTA
>CAMBUC010000056.1 GCA_945871045.1 uncultured bacterium | reverse complement strand
TGTCTTTGTCATCTTTGATCGGATGCCGGAAAGACTTTCGCCTGCACCCGGCTGGTAACAGAATGTGCCGTCTGACCGTTTTACTACGGAAAGCGAATAATTGTACTCCGGATGATGCTGCATCGCTAGTATGAACGTATCATAATACATCGCGTTTTCTGCATAAAAATCCGTTTCATAATCACGACTCTTTAAGGCTTTAAGGGCGTGTTTATAAGCAGATTTTTCAGACGTTAACACGGTGACCTTTTTGGCGAACTGCGGGGACACATCAAATTTGTATGTCACCGTGTTGTTGCCCGGCATATACCAGGTGTAAGCCGTTCCGTTCAACAGGATCCCATGTTTCAGGGCTTCCTCAGTAAGCAGACGGCTCAATTCATCACCATAAGCGATGGCTTCCTGAGACGCCTGATTTTGATTCACGGAAAATGTACGCTCTATGGTGATGTCTACTTCGGAAACACCGTTTTCAAATGCCTGATCCATGATCTGCCGGATGTCTGTTTCATCGTATGCAGTGGATGCATGAACCGGCACATACGCCGCCAATAATATACAGACGAGCACCAGTAAAAATCCTGCCCGCTGCAGCCTTTTTTTGCTCATTGCATGTTCTCCATTATCAAACTGTTTTCGGTCTGTGCAACGGCTTCTTCTTCCTCACTCCAGCCTTCCACAGCACTGTTTATATTTCTTTCCGCTTCCGCAAGGGCAGGGATCGTTGGGGTAAATCTTCTTTGCTTCGCGCTTTTTCGGCGCTGCTGCTAAAGATTCATCCTTATTGGTTCCGGTCACCTTTGCCACCTGCTCACGCTCTACCTTCTGCTCTACCTTCACATGGAACAGGAGGCGTAACGTATCTTCAGTGATCGCTGCGGTCATCGCATCGAACATCTCAAAACCGGCCAGTTTATACTCTACTAAAGGATCGCGCTGTGCAAAGGACTGTAAACCGATTCCCTGACGGAGCAGATCCATGTCGTCGATATGTGCCATCCACTTGCGGTCGATGGTCTTTAACAATACGACACGCTCTAACTCGCGCACTGCTTCGGGTTCGGGGAATTCTGCCTCTTTTGCCTCATACAGTTTGACTGCGCGCTCTTTCAAGGTATGCTTTAACTCTTTTGTGTTCTTGAAGTTCTTTACTTCCTCGGGTGTCACAGGCTCCATCGGGATCACGGGAATCATGATCTGATTCAGTTCGTTTACGTCCCACTCTTCCTGCGGCAGATCGTCGGAAATGCAGGTATCCACTGCACTTTCCACAAAGTCTGTCATCATCTTGTAGATCGCATCACGCATGCTCTCGCCGTTTAATACCCGGGCGCGCTCCTCGTAAATGATCTCTCTTTGGTCGTTATTCACCTGATCGTAATCCAGCAGGTTCTTACGGATCGCAAAGTTGTTGCTCTCGATCTTCATCTGCGCCTTTTCGATGGCATTGGTCAGCATCTTGTGCTGGATCTCCTCACCTTCGGGAACTCCTAATGCATTGAACATGGTCACAAGTTTTTCGGAACCAAACAACCGCATCAGGTCATCTTCCAGCGCAATGTAGAACTTCGACTCACCGGGATCACCCTGGCGTCCGGAACGACCGCGCAGCTGATTGTCGATACGGCGGGACTCATGACGCTCGGTACCGATGATCTTTAAGCCGCCTGCTGCTACTGATTCTTCGTCCAGTTTAATATCCGTTCCACGGCCTGCCATGTTGGTGGCGATCGTTACTGCGCCGTGCTCGCCGGCATGGGATACGATCTCCGCCTCCATCTCATGGAACTTCGCATTTAATACCTGATGCTTGATGCCTTCCCGGTTTAACATCTTCGAAAGCAGTTCGGAGGTCTCGATGGTGATCGTACCAACCAGCACCGGCTGTCCCTTTTCATGGGAAGCCTTGACATCCTCGACAACTGCCTTGAATTTTTCTTTTTTGGTCTTGTATACCGCATCCTGATGATCGATACGGATGACGGGACGGTTCGTAGGGATCTCTACAACGTCCATTCCGTAAATATCACGGAACTCCTTCTCCTCGGTCAATGCAGTACCGGTCATACCGGATTTTTTCTCAAATTTATTAAAGAAGTTCTGGAATGTGATCGTTGCGAGTGTACGGCTCTCTCGTTTTACCTTTACATGCTCCTTTGCCTCGATCGCCTGATGCAGACCATCGGAGTAACGGCGTCCCGGCATGATACGTCCGGTAAACTCGTCTACGATCAGTACTTCGTCATCCTTTACTACATAATCCTTGTCACGGAACATCAGGTTATGGGCGCGGAGTGCAAGGATGATGTTGTGCTGGATCTCTAAGTTTTCTGCGTCTGCAAGGTTCTCGATCTTAAAGAAGTTTTCTACCTTTTCTACACCCTGTGCAGTCAGGTTGATGACTTTATCTTTTTCATTTACGATGAAATCTCCGCTCTCTTCGATCTCAATACCCATGATGGCATCCATCTTATTGAACTCGCCGCTTGCCTCACCACGATGCATCTGGCGTGCGAGGATATCGCATGCCTCATACAGTCTGGTGGATTTTCCGCTCTGTCCGGAAATGATAAGGGGTGTACGTGCCTCGTCGATCAGTACGGAGTCCACCTCGTCGATGATCACATAGTGAAGCCCACGCTGTACCAACTGTTCTTTATAAATGACCATATTGTCACGCAGGTAGTCAAAGCCCAGTTCGTTATTGGTGACATAAGTGATATCACAATTGTACATCTCGCGCCGCTCGTCGTTATCCATGCTGTTTAACACGCAGCCGACTTTTAATCCCAAGAATTCATGGACACGTCCCATTTCATCCGCGTCACGCTTTGCCAGATAGTCGTTGACGGTTACAATGTGAACACCTTTGCCCTCCAATGCATTTAAGTAGGCCGGAAGTGTTGCCACAAGTGTTTTTCCTTCACCGGTACGCATCTCTGCGATACGTCCCTGATGGAGGATGATTCCACCGATCAACTGTACGCGGTAATGCTCCATACCAAGCACACGGACTGCTGCCTCTCGAACCAGTGCATAAGCCTCTACCAAAAGATCATCCAGCGTCTCACCATTTGCCAGACGCTCTTTGAATTCCTTTGTCTTTTCCGCCATCTGCTCGTCACTGAGCGCCTGCATCTGCGGACGCAGCGCCTCGATCCGGTCTACTAACGGCAGGATCCGTTTCACCTCACGCTCACTGTGGGTTCCAAACATTTTTTCTATCAGGTTCATATATAAATACTCCTAACTATATCCGGTAATTCCTATTTACCGTTTTTTCATTACATCTATGTGCACGTTTTCTGTCATATCGTGGTCAAATCAGCCACGAGCAACATTCGCCGTACGTTATATAATAACACGATTGTTCGTTTTTCACAAGTATAAGTCCTGTAAAGGTTTTGTGAATGTTCTGTTACCTACTCTTGAATAATATGAACACAAGTGTTACAATATCCGGGATTTGGGGCGCACCTGCGCCATACCTATAAAAAAGGAGGATCATTATGAGTTTCGTATACAAAACAAGCGGTACCTGTTCTTCCAGAATCGAACTGGATCTGGAAGGCGATGTCGTTCACAACGTGAGATTCACAGGGGGCTGTGACGGTAACTTAAAGGCAATTCCCGCGCTGGTAGAGGGTTTGACTGTTGCGGAGGTGGAGCAGAAGATCGGCGGCATCCGCTGCGGTTTCAAAAATACTTCCTGCGGTGATCAGTTGGCGAAGGCCTGCCGGGCGGCGTTAGAAGCCAGTCGTAAGTAATATTTAAAAAACGATACACATCTGCTCCGCACCTTACGTGCGAAGTCGCAGATGTTGTATCGTTTTTTCACATCCGTTTTATTTAATCTGCCTCATATCTACCTAAGAACTCCTGCAGTCTCGCGTTACTCTCGTCGAATACTTCTTCCGGCGTTCCTTCCGACAGGATCACTCCATGTTCCATAAAGATGATCTTGTCTGCTACATTTTTTGCAAAATTCATCTCATGGGTGACAATGACCATTGTCATATGCTCGGCTGCGAGGTTTTTGATGACCCTCAGAATATCTCCCGTTAACTCCGGATCCAGCGCGGATGTAGGCTCATCAAAAAACAGGATCTTCGGATTCATCGCCAGCGCTCTGGCAATGGATACGCGCTGCTGCTGTCCGCCGGACAACTGATACGGATACGCATCTGCCTTATCTGCCAGCCCCATTTTCTCTAGCAGCGCACGGGCTTCTTTTTCCACCTCTGAACGCTCGCGCTTCTGTACGCGAAGCGGTGCATCCATGACATTTTTCAGCACGCTGTAGTGGGGAAACAACTGAAAATTCTGGAATACCATGCCATAATCACGGCGAATTTCTTTTAATGCTGCATGATCGGCATACTGTACCTTTCCTGCCGCATCGGTCCATGCCGCTTTTCCGCCAATATATTCGATTTCTCCGCCGTCGATGGTTTCTAACATGACCGCGCAGCGCATGATCGTTGATTTTCCGGACCCGGAAGGTCCGATGATCGCAAGCACTTCACCCTCTTCAACAGAAATTGAAATGTCTTTTAACACTTCCAGACCATCGAAACTTTTTTTGATATGTTTCATTCTTAAGATTTCCATTGCTGCCTCTCCTATCTGTAGTAATTCAACTTTTCTTCGACTTTCGTCATGCCTGTTGACACGATCCAGTTAAAGATGAAATAGAAAACTGCTGCCACTGCGAAGGGCACAAAGGTCGTCTCCTTTGCCGCGATCTGCTTTGCGATCGTAAACATCTCCATGTAGGCTAATGAAAATGCCAATGAAGTATCTTTTACTAATGTTACCATCTCATTGGTCACCGCCGGCAACACACGCTTGATCACCTGCGGAAGGATGATATGTATAAATGTCTGGGCTTTTGTATAACCAAGCACCTCTGCCGCCTCATACTGTCCTTTTGGCATGGACTCGATCCCGGAACGATAGATCTCAGCGAAGTAAGCCGCATAATTGATGGAAAACGCAATAATGATCGCCGGATAACGGAATCCGCCGATATCTGCGCCCCACAGGAAAAACGGCCCATAAAACACGACCATCAACTGCAGCATGAGGGGTGTTCCTCTCATGATATCAATGTACAGTTTTGTAATGCCGCGAATGATGCGGAAACGTCCAAAGATCTTTACCTTTGACATGCGGCCAAAGGCAATCAAAAATCCAAGCGGTAAAGAGAAAAGTAAAGTCCAACAGAAAATACTGATGGACTTTAACATTCCTCCCGCTAATTGTTGAAAAATCATAGCGGTAGACATCTTTATTCCTCCAAGGGGTTTTTCTTATTTGCCGATACAGATCAGATCAGCAATGTCATATTTCTCTGCCAGTTCTGCGATAGTGCCGTCATCTGCCAGTTTGGTCAGGTCAGCATCTACGATCTTGCAAAGTTCTGTATTTCCTTTTTTGAATCCAACTGCGTATTTCTCAGAGTTCAGGATCTCAGGTAAGATGGTGAAACCTTCTCCACGGGTCTTAATCTGGTAATTTGCTACACCAACATCCATGGCAACTGCATCAACGGAACCTGCCTGAAGTTCTACGAATGCACTGTTGTAATCAGCAAACTCCTGAAGTCCTGCAAAAGTAGCTGCCAATTCTGCCTGATCCTCCTCAAGAAGTGTCAATGCAGCGCTGGCTGCCTGCACACCAACGGTCTTTCCTGCGAGATCTGCCAATGTGTTGATTCCTGAAGATTCTGCGACAACGATCACCTGACTGTTGTCAACGTATGCCTGTGACCAGGTGTAGTCATCCTCTCTGCCATCTACGGTAAAACCGTTCCAGATACAGTCGATGGCTCCACTATTCAGTTCCATGTCCTTAGAATTCCAGTCGATAGGCTTCTTCTCTAAGGTCCAGCCTTCCATCTCGCAAACCTTTTCTGCCAGTTCCAGGTCGAATCCGGTGTACTCGCCGTTATCGTCCATATATCCGTAAGGCGGATACTCTGCATCAAAACCTACCGTGAAAGTCTTGTCTTCTTTTTTTGAACCACATCCGGTCAGTAAACTTGCTGCCATAACACCCATAAGAAGGGCTGCCAATACTTTATTCTTTTTCATTTTCTTTCCTCCTGTTGCTACATGTATTGTAACACTTTACCTCGGTGACATGCTATCACAGGAAGTTGCCCGTGTCAATGATAAACACCAATTTTGTAAATTATTTTCCCAGTAACTGTTACTGTTCACTCGTGCCTCGTTCCAGTAACCGGGCTTCCCTGCATTTAAATATGCCTGACGGCATGGCAGGGAAGCATTGGCTCCTTTACATGTTCTCTCCACGCCCCGCAGCGGAGTGCGTGACGTGGATATGAACAGCAACCTATCTCACTATCCTATCTCAGTCCAAGGGCGCTCTACGCATGATGGCGCTGACGGATCTCCTCCAGTTTCGTTTCCACATATTTGGACCAGGCCTCATCCGGCTGCAAAATGCGTCCGCCATATTTGAACATGCCATTGGGCAATTCCATGCCGCGTAAAATGTCTACCCTCATCGCTACGCGCAACTGATACAGACGATCCTCGTAAATGATCGATACCGGTTTCCAATCCTTCTCCGGAATACTGTTTGCGCAGACAAATCCGATTCCGTTGGCGCTATAGTTACGCACCATGATCTCCTGCTCTTTGTCGTCTAAGATCGTCCGGAGCGTCGCATTCATCTCAGTGTGGATACGGGGTTCCCCACGGCGGTTCACTCGCACACTGTCCCGTTTTGTCGTCAATAAATGACATAATTTGCCCTGATACGTATCTTTGCGGATCCGGCATCCGCTCCAGCCAAAGGCCTGACAATCCCGGTTTACATAGAAGGCCAGGATCTGTATTTTCTGACTGGAAAAGTCAATGATCTGGCCATCGTGCTTGATCGGTGACAGAAACAGTCCATCTGCCCGTGTCGCCACTACAAATGCCAGACATTCAAATTTCTTTTCCCCCTGAATCACGCGAATCTGGATCGTCGCGTTTGCCGGTATTTCTCCTATTTTCACACCTGTTTCCCCCTCATCACAGATCGATCTCTATCAATTCCTCAGTAAAAATATCTCCCACATATAATTTTCCGCCGGTTATCATCATGCCACAGGGTTCCGCCGGGTGGCATCCCTCCCCCAGGGAGAAGGGCTCAATCACTGTCGTCACTTTTCCTTTTGCAAGTTTCCTTACAGCGGCGTTTCCGGTGTCAGAGATATACATCGCATCTTTATACCACACAATGTCCTGCGGATTTGACAAACGCGCATTTAGGGACTTTCCGTTCTTTGAACCCTCCATTCCCTTTGCACTGCCTGCCACAGTAGTGACTTTGCCGTTCTCGATCTTGCAGATCCTGTGATTGCCGGAATCTGCCACATACAAGGCACCTTTGTAAAAAGAAAGACCGGTGGGCTCATTGAATCTCGCACTCTTTAAACTGCCATTGGCACAACCCTTTTTACCGCCGGCAAACGTGGTTACTTTCCCTTTTTTATCGATCATACGGATCACGTGATTTCCGGTATCCGCAATGTACACTTCTTTATCTGCTCCGACTGCCATTCCCGTGGGACGGTTAAAGCGCGCGTTTTTTCCGGTTGCGTCCTTATACCCGGCTTTCCCGTTTCCCGCAAAGGTAGTTACAGTGGCATCCACATACCAGCGAAGGGCGTGATTTTCCGTATCAGAGATCAGCCAGCCGCCATCAAAGGGAACCACATCCCACGGGGAACTGAACAAGGACTTTTTTGCTGATCCGTCCTTATACCCACTCGTTCCGTCGGTTCCTGCCAATAACCGGTAGGTTCCGTCTTTCTGTAATACCCTGACAACCTGATAGGTACGGTCTGCGATAACGAGTTTTCCGCCTTTGGTTTTTGAGATCCCGGAGGGCGCAAGCGGCAAACGGCTCGGATCCGATGCCGCATCCTTGTCATTTACGGTAATATCAATGTCAGCCTCTGCCTGGAGATCAGTTGTCGTGTCTGCATACACCGGCACGGTGGATACTGTGCATGCGAGCATCAGCGTCAGACATAGGATCAATTTGTGCTTTTTCATGAATTTCTCCTTTCAGTTTCAATCATCATTCTTTTTTTCGTCTATTCCGTAGGTTTCTGTTATAACAGTTCTTCGGCGCGAAGCACCTCAAAACCTGCTGCCTTTCCTTTTAATGGTACTGTATCACCCAGCGAAGTAAAACGGACGCGTCCTTCCAATGCTTCCGCTACCGTACGGCTGACATAGATGCATCCGCCCGGTGCGTTTGCTTCCAGCCGGGCGGCGGTGTTGACGGTGTCGCCGATCGCCGTATAGTCCATGCGGTTCGGTGCGCCGATATTTCCGACAACTGCCGGGCCATAGTGTACACCGATACCGAAACTTACGGTTCTTCCGAATTTCTCCTGCAATTCCCGCTGCACATCTGCCGAACGCTCGATCATATCAAAGGCTGTTTTGACTGCTTTATAGATACTGTCTTCCTGGGGAAGTGGTGCGCCCCAGAATGCCATCGTACAGTCGCCCACAAACTTGTCTAATGTTCCGCTATTGTCAAAGATACACGTACTGGTCAATGTCAGATAACGGTTCAGTATCTGTACAACTTCTTCCGGTTCCAGCACTTCGGACATGGTGGTAAACCCACGGATATCCACAAAGAGCACGGCGATGTCGCACAGTTTTCCACCAAGTGCGGCTGCATCCGAACCTTCTTTCAACAATTCCGCTACGATCTCCGGCGCTACGTATCGCTGGAAAGTGGCCGTTACACGGCGCTTTTCCAAGGCTGCACGCAGATAACCGAAGGCGATGCTTCCGACAAACAAAACGGTCACTGCCAAAGGAATGTAAAGAGGTGACAATACGATGCCCTGATTATATGCCGCCAGACAGATTCCGATGTATCCTGCAACCGTGGCAGCCCATCCAAGAATGATGGTCCGAAGGCTGCGTTTTGAAAAGAGCAAAGTCCACAGGAACGTGGCAAGAAATACCGCCAAAACCTGCGGCATACGCCCTGCTTCCCGCTTGGTTGTTCCATGAAGGAGCGCATCCAGCATGTTTGCCTGATACTCGATGCCGTACATCTTTCCGGCATGATCGATGGCAGTCGCAAAGTCATCCTGCATGCCTGCCGCATAGGGTCCGATGAGCACGATCTTTCCTGCGTATGCGGAAGGGTCGATGGCACCGTTTAGCAGATCGATCACGCTGTAGCCGTCACTGTATGCTCCGGGCATGCCGCGAAATGGTATGTAATAGCGGTAATCACTGTCGGTGGGCGGTACGGTTACAGCCTCCTGTCCGGTCTGTTCACAGTACAGTTCATAGATTTTTCGATGGAAAGACGGGATCTCTTCTCCGTTTGGCAGATCGATCTGCCAGATTCCGTGGCGGAGGATTCCGTCTTCGTCAAACATGGAATTGATGTGTCCCTGCCAGGTGGCTGCCTTTAATGCTTCATAGGGTTCATCAAAGGCAATGAGGGAATAAGGATCCATCGAATAACTGCCGTCTTCGTTTTCTACCAGTTGCGATCCAAAGGTGCCCGCGCAGGCTACTACGACCGGTGTGCTGTTGGCACAGGCTTCTGCCAGATAGGCGTCCCCCTCCGGGTCATCGGATCCTCCCACATACAATACGTCCAGTGCGGTTACTGCCGGCGCCATCCCGGGATCCTGATTCAATGTGTTGATGACATCTCCCATCAGGGCTCTGCCCCAGGTGGGAAAAGGTCCCAGTTCCTCCAGACTTCTCTGGTCGATGTTGATCAGCACGATCTCGCCGTCTACGGGCTGTGCTTTTTGATAGAGTGCATCTGACACATAGCAGTCCTGGGCATACATGATGTTTGATGCACAGATGCCTGCAAAAAACAGGGCTGCAACAAGGCCCGCAAGTATCGTGCGCCAAGCCGGTAATTTTGTTCGCGGTGTGGTGTTTTTCTTCATGTCAGTGCGGTT
>CAMBUC010000055.1 GCA_945871045.1 uncultured bacterium | reverse complement strand
CTTAAGTTCCGTTGTTGCCCGCTTTCCACCGATGATCACGGTTCCCAGAAACATAAAAACCGAAACCACCAAAGCCAGGTCAGCGAGAAACATCACTCTCATATATCCCATTAAATTTAATAGGAACGGGATCAAACTGAAGAAGATCATCACGATCTGAAAACTCAAATAACTCTGCCAGTTCCTGCGGTTGAAAAAGATCAGGCAGAGGATCGTCACATCTACCAGCAAAAGAGCCGCCGGAAATGCGTAATCCACCGACCATCCGTTGTTTCCAAGCACATGGTCAACCACCACCAAAAGCAGGATCGCCCCCGCCACACCGACAACGATCTTCATTCGATAGCCGGAGCGGCTGTAACTGACCGTATATGCAAGGGTCAGATAAATATACGCAAGAATGACACCGGTAATGATACTCCAATACAATCCATTAAAATAAACAAGATTGCAATAAACCAAAATGCTCTCTAATACGATGGCGGCAAACAGATAGATCCGGATGACCAGTTTCAGCACATGGTTTTTCGCCCAGATATCCGGATATTTGTCCTCTGACAATCCATCTGTTTCCAACACACATTTACAGAGCGGACATACTTCGGTGTGATCTCTTACGATCACCCCGCATTGTTTACACTTACTCATACATACACCCCGTTACTTTCTATCGTCACTTCTAATCCATCGGCTGCCAACTGCCTGAAAAATGCCCGCTGCACATGGGGCTCTGCCAGCACTGAACTAAATGTAACAGCCAGTGTATCCTGATAAGAACACACCGTTGCCTTCAATAACTGGCCCTTGCTCATGGAAAGAAACGCATGAAACATCTGCACATAAGGCTCATACTCCGGTTTCAGTTTCACATTTCCGATATTTGTGATCGTGGTGGTATTTGCCAGCGCTGACTGTGTATAAACCAGACGGATCGCTATGTTTTTGAGAAACAGCGGCACGGCACTGGCAAACAGGTTCTGCTGATTCGACACATTATAAGAAAACAGTTCTTCCAAATGCTCTTTGTTGATCTGGGAACGGAGGCTTGTCTTCACGCGTTCCAACACTTCTTCATACGTCATGTTTTCTTTGTCCGGAATCAATTCTGCAGACACCATGACAAAGAAATTTTTAGTCGTCACAGAATCAAAAAAGGGACGCAGATTGACGGGAACCGCTGCGCGGATCGCACGTTCACTGGTCATTCCATGAAGACATTCTTTATAAATACTCCACACATAAGTCGCAACCAGATATTCATTGATGCTCATTCCATACTTATGGCTTACCTCCTTCAAAGCAGGTATCTTTACATAACCATGGATGACACCGAATTCTTCCGAATCCAGTTTTTCCCCTTTGATCTCATAGGCTTTCTTTGACTGATAACCCTTTTTGGCACTCTTTCGGTAATTCCGAAGAAAACTGTCCTCGCGATTTAATGAGGTATCCGAACTGAGGGCATCGCCGTCTTTTTCACGAAGTTCCGGGTGAACCAGACGCAGATACTGATAGGTCAGTTCTTTTAAGAAATTGATTCCTCCCATTCCGTCCGTCAAAACATGGAAGACTTCCAGACTGATACGCTTTTTATAATAGCGCACCCGGAACATATAACTCCGATATTTATTCGGCTGGATAAAGCGGCAGGGGTACGTATGCTCCCGCTTGACGGTGGGCGCTTTTTTTCCGTTTTCTTCAAAATAATACCAGAAAAGTCCGGTGCGCATGCGAACATTGAACAAGTCAAATTTCGGCAATACGATATTGAGCGCCTCCTGTAATTTTGCGCCATCCACTTCTTCATTCAATTCCACCGCGATCCGATAGGTATTTGTCATGCTTTCTCCTGCTATGACCGGAAACAGGTGGGCGGTGTTATCCAATTTGTCCCAACGGGGGATGTTGCGGTTTCTGCGGCCCTGAGGGGGACAGTTTGTTTCTGTTTTCATTTTGTTCACTTCTTTTTTGTTTGCTGTTCTTTTTTTCATATCTAATTATTGTAGCATAGTTGCTGGGGTTATGCAAACTGAGCGCGTATTTTTTCCACCACGAGAAGGTTTTTTTCCACTACGGTAAGTAACTGATTCCCACCAAGACAAAGAACGCATGGGCATTTGATTCGTCTCCGTTGTGCTGACCACTCCGAGGAGCCTCCCTCAAACACACACCGTGTTCAGCAATGGCTTCCACGGTGTTGGAGTCTCCTCTACATAGCACAACAAAGTCGACGAACCCAAGCGTCCATGCGTCCTTTGATGTTTCTTTATACGTTATAATGGATCAAAATTTTTCAAAAGATTAAACACTCTGAATAAACTTCAAAAATGCTTCTCTTCCTTCCGGTGTGCATTTGTATACGCCTGCGTCCTCGAGTACTTCTGAGAATACGAGTCCGATCTCGTTTTGGATGATCTCGTTTACGTTTTCTGCTGTGATGTTTTCGTACTTGGGAAGGAATTCATCTACCCAGTCTGCATGCTTTAAAAGCATCTCGTCTGCGCGGATGTCCTTGCCGTTCACGAGGGCATCTGCAAGGGCAGCGATCTCGTCTTTTAAGCGGGCCGGCAGTACTGCCAGTCCCATTACTTCAATGAGTCCGATGTTTTCCTTTTTGATATGGTGCAGTTTTGCATGCGGATGATAGACACCAAGGGGATGTTCTTCTGTGGTGATATTGTTTCTCAGCACTAGATCCAATTCAAACAGGTCTCCGCGTTTTCTGGCGATGGGTGTGATCGTGTTGTGCGGCTCCCCATCGGTTTCTGCAAAGATAAAGGCAGCCTCGTCGGTATAGCCCCGCCACGCTGACAGGATCTTGTCTGCCAGTTCGATCAGACGGGCTTTCTCCTTGCCATCCAAACGGATCACAGACATGGGCCATTTTACGATACCGGCACGGACATCATCGAAGCCTTCGAACCGGATCTCTGTCTCTATCGGTGCTTTTGCCATCGCAAACTCGTAATGTCCGCCCTGAAAATGATCATGGCTTAAGATGGAACCGCCGACAATGGGAAGGTCTGCATTACTTCCTACAAAATAGTGGGGAAACTGCTCTACAAAATCCAGTAATTTGCCAAAGGTAGCCCGCTCGATCTTCATCGGAATATGCTGGGAGTTAAACACGATGCAGTGCTCGTTGTAATATACATAGGGCGAATACTGGAAGCACCAGCCGCTGTTGTTGATGGTCACCGGGATAATGCGGTGATTCTGACGGGCAGGATGGTTCACGCGTCCTGCATAACCTTCATTCTCCTTACAGAGCAGACACTTGGGATAACCGCTCTGTTTTGCCAGTTTTGCCGCAGCGATGGCCTTGGGATCTTTTTCCGGTTTGGAAAGGTTTACCGTGATATCCAATGTTCCATATGCGGTATCTGTGGTCCATTTCAGATCCTTTTTGATACGATAGCGGCGGATATAGTTGCTGTCGCAGCTCAGTTTGTAAAAATAATCAGTGGCCGCCTCCGACGAGGTGTTTGCATACAGGTTCTCAAAATTGCTGATGACCTCACTGGGACGAGGCATAAGCATGCTCATGATCTTTGTGTCAAACAGGTCGCGGTACACCACGCTGTTTTCCGTAGTGATTCCTTTTTCATATGCATAATCACACAACTCACCCAGCAGGTTCTCCAGACACGCTTCTGCCTGCTCCTGCGTCATGCGGGGGCTTTCCTCCCAGGTGCGCACCAGTTCCTCACCGATCTCATCCAGCCCAAACAGTTCTAACAAACGATTGATGGTATAGGTCGTGTCCAGCGGATCGATCAGGCGCGTTGCAAGCGCATAATCCACTAATGTCAATAGGTTCTTTTCAATATTCATTATAATTTTCTCCTCCTGATGAAAAGACGTAGCACGCCATTTTGTATAGGGCTTCCATCGCCTCTTAATTACGCAAGTCTCGAAGGGCCGTCACCGATCTCTACAACATAAAAATCCGCTGCGTATCCGATCTTCTCTTCGTATGCCTTGCCTACCTGCTCAATAAACGTATCCACTGCATCATTTTTTACAATGCTGACCGAACAGCCGCCAAATCCGGCACCGGTCATACGAGAGCCGATGACACCGTCGATCTTCCATGCTTCCTCCACAAGCGTATCCAATTCGATGCCTGTGACCTCATAATCATCACGGAGAGATACGTGAGACTCGTTCATCAATTTGCCAAACAACTCCACATCGTCATGTTTCAATGCTTCGACTGCCCTCACGGTGCGCTGATTCTCATAAACAGCATGTTTTGCACGTTTTTTGCGATCCTCATCTTTGATCGCTGTCTGGAATTGTTCGAATTCCTCTTCTGTCAGATCACCCAGACTGTTGATGCCTGCAAACTGCTGGATCTCTTCCAACGCTTTCTCGCACTCTGCACGGCGCTCATTGTACTTCGAATCACCAAGTCCACGCTTCTTGTTGGAACATGAGATCACGATCTTTGCATCCTTTAACGCAATGGGTGCATATTCATATTCCAAAGTTGCTGTGTCCAAAAAGATCGCATGTCCTTTCTTTCCCATGGCAATTGCAAACTGATCCATGATGCCACAGTTGACTCCGTTGAACTGGTTCTCGGAAAACTGTCCGATCAATGCGATGTCCTGATTGCTCACGTCACACCCATAGAAATCTTTTAAGATGTATCCGGTCAGCACCTCTACGGAAGCGGAAGAACTAAGCCCGGAACCGTTGGGGATATTTCCGAATAATAACAGATCCATGCCCTGTGTGATCTTCATACCCTTCTCACCAAAGGCCCAGATGACTCCCTTCGGATAGTTGGTCCAGTCTGCTGTAGGATCGGGCTTCAAGTCGCCAAGGCTTGACTCGATGATGCCAAGATTTTCAAAGTTCATGGAATAAAAACGCAGTTTGTTGTCCTCACGCTTGCGTACCACACCATAAGTTCCGATGGTCAGTGCGCACGGAAACACATGTCCTCCATTATAATCTGTATGCTCTCCGATCATGTTCACACGTCCCGGTGCAAAATATGTACGGATCTCTCCGTCTGCACCAAACAGTTCTTTAAATTTCTCAACTAATTTCGCCTGCATAACAATACCTCCATCAATATTGATCCTTCTGTGTATCATTATATCTTTGTCCCCCTGCCATTGCAATTGTTTGCCGGTGGTTTGCAACATTTTTACCAAAATCAGCATCGTAATGAATATCTCTTATCACAATTACCATAGAATATATTATTTCTTCTGTTTTTTTTGTGATTATTTTTCCACCCTTTACGGTTGTTTTCGAAAACCCACTGTGCTAATATATCCATAATTATTTTTGGAGATGCTTTTGCAGTTGTATTCTGACCTACGGCTTCTGTTTCGGTAAAAGAGGATTTTTAAATATGAAAAAACTGAATTATTGGAATCTGAAAGATTTCATCCAAAACAATAAACTGATTTTCCTGCAGGCCTATTGGCTGCTCTATCTGCCCTGGTTTATGTATGTGGAAAAACATGTGACCACACACTTTCATGTCATTCATATGGAATTAGACGATGTCATTCCATTTATACCGTTTTTTTGTATTCCATACTTTTTATGGTTTGGTTATGTGGCAGTGGCTTTTTGCTACACCTACTTACACGACAAACAGGAATATGTAAGAGCATGCTTATTTATGTTTACCGGCATGACGATCTTCCTGATCATATCGACCATATATCCGAACGGCCACTACATGCGGTACAGCGTTGTACTGAGCAGCGGATTTTTTGATCAGCTGATCCGTGAGTTATGGGCTACCGATACTGCCACAAACATATTTCCAAGCATTCATGTGTTCAATTCTATCGGTGCTCACATCGCTCTGCGGCGATGCGAAAATCTCCGTGATAACAAACTGGTCAAATACGGTTCCTTCACACTGATGTGCAGTATCATCTTATCTACCGTATTTATCAAACAGCATTCCGTCTTTGACGTCATGACGGCACTGCTTATGGCACTGGTGCTTTATCCCTTCGCGTACGGCAATGCTCCCAAAAATGCATTGCAGCGTATGCGAAATTACATGCAGACAAGAAGGCTTCGCAAAAAATACAAAGATGTACAGTGGTAGCGCTGTTTGAAGGACACCATTCCATGGTGTCCTTTTTTATTGTATCGGAACCTGCGTCCCCGATACGACAAAAGCCTCCGGCAGGGCGCATTCTTTGATAATATTTTACATAATTGTTATTTTCACACCCTTCCATCCCGTGATATAATGGGAAAAATTATGTAGCAACCGATCATTTTGTTTTCTATTCTGTTATAAAATAACAAATAAAAAGGAGCGTTTATGTATCATCCATTCAAATCAAAACAAAAACAGACTACCACTTTTCAAACGCAGCAGCTTCAAACGGAGCAGACGAAGAATACAACTCAGCTCCACACAGAGAAAATGCAGCAGACAGTTTCCGACCACATGCAGCCAACGGCTGTGCAGAAACATGGAGTATTTGACAAACAGAATAATGTGTATGGGATCAAACAGTCCGAAATCCGTGATAATTACTCGGATGAAAGACTGGATGCCTTCCATGAGAATCTAAAACTGAATGTTTCCTTTGATCAGAAAATGACTCTGGCAGAATTTAAAGAAATCGAAAAAGCACAGAAAGAACGAGAAGAACGCGCAAAAAAAGCACAGGCAGAAAAGGAAGCACAAGCAGAAAAAGAAGCGAAGGCATTCAAGGCTTACAAACAGATGATGTCTCTGATCGGCAAATATTCCAATCTGTCACCTACTACAACCAAAAGTCGAAAGCAGGCAGCCGCCTTGTCCAAGGCACGGCTTGCCATTAATGACTACCTGAAAGATCATAAACATATCATCCCTGCCGCAGATCAGGTCGCAGAACGCTACCAGCTTTATTTTTCTACCTTCTGTGATGGCAATATGGAACAAAAGACCGGGGTACATATCGATGCCAGCACCAAAGAACCGGAGTTTCATACGGATGATCTTAAGGGTGTCCACTATGCAGACCGACGCGCCGATGCCCTGTTTGCCCATGAACCCTCTATCAACGATGTCAAGCAGGGAGGTCTGGGAGATTGCTACCTGTTAGCAGGCGTTTCCACGCTCATAAATGAACGCCCGGAAAAACTCAAAGAATGCATGAAGGATAACGGCGATGGCACGGTTACTGTCCGCTTTTATCAAAAGTATTCCAAACTAAGCCCCGAAGAACAAAAAAAGTATCTGATTGACAGGATGGATCAACGTCTTCGTTCTCTGTGGGATCAAACCGATAACCTGTCATCACTGAGTGACGCGGAGTTGATGTTTAAATTTCTCCAGACCGGTTCCAGTATAAATACTATGAAGGCCCTAAAGGCAACGATGCAGCCGGTTGAAGATGCACAGATGAACAAATATATCGCTGATCAGACTGCCTCCGGCAAAACAATTACTGACAACGAAAAGTTAAAATTACGGCAAGATTTTCAAAAGAAAAGAACCTTGCTGACCAGCACACTCCTTTCAACGAAAAAACTCGAACAGGCAGATACAACCATGAAACTTGCAACATATTTTGCAAGTCAGCCTGAGATCCAAAAGGAAGTGATCGCGCATCTGAGAAAGTCTCTGTCCGCACCCAGTCCGAATATGGATGAATTACAGAAGGAGACCATTTTAAAGTTATATGAATATTTCCCGGAATCACATGAGATTCCCGGCTTAGAGGAAAGAGAACCGACGATTCTGGACACTCCGGAATTTTATCAGTTATTTGATGAGCAAAAAAATCCTTCCGGATTTATCCCAAGCGGCACCATGATCCCTACTTATGTCACGGTAACCAAAGAAGTCCCTGTTGACGTATTCGGCAAAGATACTTATTCAGAAGATTGCCTTTGGCTGCAGATGTTGGAAAAAGCCTACGCCGCTTCCGGTATGCACCTTGATGAAACAGATGCAGATTACAAAAAAATAGATGACGCATACAAAGCGGAACTGAGGGAGTTGGACAACGCACATCTTCCAGCTAACGAATATGAGCAGAAAAAAAAGGAACTGGATGAAAAAAGATATCGGCAGTTACATTCCTACAACGCGATCAGCGGTGGATGCAGCGGCATTTTTTTAGAAACCCTTACTGGCGAAACCGTTAATAAGCTAGATTTCAAGCAAAGCACACCGGAAGAAATAATGAATCAGTTTGGAAAACTCACCGATGAACTTATAGGCAGACTTTCCTTTGATCTTGACGATTTTGCAATTCCTATTGATGAAATCATCAGCCAGACTGTAAAGATCATCAAGACTAAAAATGTACACACACAAGAGATCAAAAAAGACGACGGAACGACTGAAACGAAAGAATTCTATACAAAGCCGCTCTGCATTGAAGACCTTGTGGAGGCAATCGAACACCCCGATGCAGGCAGTTCCTTGGAACAATCATTGAATCTCTTTTGTCCAACCATAAATTTATATTTTACAGGCAAGTCTCAAAGACTACAGAATCTGACCATCGAGGGTCTGAAAAAAATATTGGTCGATGCGATCAATGATGTCGCTGCTGTCAGCGACAAACTTACCATCATGCACCGTCCCATGAGCGATCAATATACCAAGAGTGCCCTCATTGAATATGACCGTATTCAAAACGCACTGGCCAAAAAAATACCCATCAGTTTTGGTACAAGGCATTATCTTCCAGAAGGGATACAAGCAAGCGGTCTCAACGGAGAATCCGAACAAGGCGGAATGGTAGAAGGTCATGCATACGCACTCATCGGCACCTCGGAAAAAGACGGAAAATATTTTGTCCGGGTCCGTAATCCATGGGGAAGCGGAGAAATGGGCTATAAGACCATTAAAAAACCCGACGGAACAACAGCGCTTGTTCCTCATAAGATTTCTGCCAAAACAAGCGGTATCTTTGATATGGAATTGAATCACTTTTTGAACATGATCGCGCACTTGGATTTCAACAGTTCAGTTCCGTTCAATTAACATTCATCAGAAAGGAAAATCGTTATTATGAAGAAATGGAGTGTGCAAGAGATTCCTCTTATGCAACGCAATGACTACGCGGCTTTGGTGGCTGAGGAATGGCAATCATTTTTAACGAACGAACAAACACTGCTGCTCTCTGCTGAAACGGGATCCGACGATCCCTGTAATGCACTGCTGGCACGTTTGTCCGGGGAGCAGTTTGAAGTCATATCATTATTTGTAACGGAATCGGAACGTGAGCAGGGAATCGGAACGTCTCTTTTGCAAGCGGCAGAACAACTGGCACGCATGGATGGTTATCAACTGTTGGATCTGTGTTATCAGGCAAGCGATGGAGAACAGGACTTGCTCCGGCAGTTTTTCATCCGACGCGGGTATACATTTCCCCGGGAACAGGCATGCTACTATTCGCTCCCCATTGCAGACTTAAAACGGTCAAAACTTGCTGCCCTTCCGACGATCAGTGAACAGGCAGCTTCCCATATCTTTCCCATCGATCAGATCCCTGATGCAGATGCAAGAGTCAGTTACTCTTATATTGAGAGCAAACTTCCCTCCGGCATGCGTGCAGACCATGCCCCGGGGCAGCTGCTCAAGGAATACAGCATCTGCTATGTTTCGCAGAAAAATGTCATTGCCTATGTGATCTTCTGTGAACGGTCAGGTAATCTGCACTTACACTGCGCCTTTACAGACGACCCATCCTCAGGAAAAGCATTGATCGCTCTACTTCGTACTGCTTATGATAAATTGCAGAAAGAACCGGACCGTTTTTCCGGATTCAGCGTCACTACTGTGAACCCGTTTTCCGAAAGGCTTGTTCACTCTCTGCTGGAAGGAACGAGCCCCGTGGCAAAACATATTTTCTACGCACAGAAACCGATCCCTTCCATCACACCGATGCTTCCCGAGTGGGGTGCGATCTTTGCCCGCTGCAATGCGCTGTCCGATGTGTTAGTAAGAAACGGAACGACCGTTGCAGTCTGCACGGATCCCGGCATGCTGCCTTATCTCCTATGGCAGACAGCAGATGGAAGGCAACTGGAACTGCTCTATCATGTAGAAGACGATACCTATACGACTTTTACGCTGACTGTTCAGTG
>CAMBUC010000054.1 GCA_945871045.1 uncultured bacterium | reverse complement strand
TTCTATGTGTTTTCTGTGCCGTTCCTAAGCACATGTATTATAATATCCGATGGTCGGATAAAAGTCAAGCATTTTTTTTGCAAAATATTACAAAAACAGAATCCCCCTGTTTCCAGAGCTGTGCGTACCGCATGTATCCCCGGTATTGCGGTACTCCTCAGGTTCTGTCTGAAAGTCTCTGTTACCATACTTATGATTCCGATATTTTTCAAACTCTCTTCGGACAGACCAGAAACTGTCCAGAATCTTTGGTGAAAACACCCCGCATTCACCCGTCATGATCATTTGAAACGCAATTTCTTTGGGATACGCACTTTTATACACACGCTCGTTCACAAGTGCATCATATACATCTGCAACCGCAACGATCTGGGCAGAAACCGGTATCTGCTCTCCTTTTAACCCATCCGGATAACCGTTTCCGTCATAACGCTCATGGTGATATCTGCAGATCTCATAACTGACCTTTCCGTACTCCTCATCCCAGACATTTTTGATATTGTTTAAGATCTCACCACCCTTTGTTGTGTGAGTCTTCATATGTTCAAACTCCTCACGGGTCAGTTTCCCGGGTTTTAATAAAATTGCATCCGGGATCGCGATCTTTCCGATATCATGAAGGGCACTTGCAGAAACGATCACATTGGAACGGCTCCGCCTCAGTTTTTCAGCCTGTAACTGAAGCAGACGGTACTGCTTTTGCAGCGTCTCCATCTGGCGCTGTACTTTCTGTTCCAGTTCCATTTGTGTCTGATATAGGGAAATCACATTGCTGACTCTGTTTTTTACTAACTGATTGTCAAACGGACGGCGCACAAAATCTGCCGCGCCAAGATCGAAACATTCCGATTCCACCTTGACCGCAGTCTCACTGCTGATGATGATAATACCCAGTTCCTTGCCCCAGGGACGCTTTTGGAGTTCTCTCAGCACCGCAAACCCATCCATGACCGGCATGACCAGATCCAGCATCAGAAGAGCGATCTCCTGATAATGAGACTCCAGAATCTGCATGGCATCCTTTCCGTTTTCCGCCATTAAATCTGGTATTCTTCACCAAGAATCTCAGCAAGCAGTTCTCTGTTGATCTCCACATCGTCCACAATGAGTATTCTGTCGCGCATGTTTTCTCCCCTACGTTTCTTTATGATGTATGATCAAAAACGATCTGATGGCTAATTTTACCATACCTGACCCTTCAAAAACAAGAAATTTTCCTCAATCTGTCAATAAACCGGATTGAATCGTTACTGTTCACACCCACGTCACGCACTCCGCTGCGGGGCGTGGAGAGAACATGTACAACAGCCAATGCTTCCCTGCATTTGTATATTATTTAAGCCGGAGCGATGACCAGTGCGCCTTCAGTAACGGCTGGCAGGTTCCCGAAAGTCTAAAAGCGACCCAGCGGGATTGGTATATCGCTGCCAAGGAATCCCCCGGAACAGCTGTCATGTCTCCCGCCTACGTGGATGCAGACTCGGGAAAAGTGGTCGTGACGATATCGAAAGCCATCACTAAAAACGGTCAACTTATACTCTGATACGATAAAAAACCCCCGAACCCGCTCTCATTAAGCGTTCCCGAGGATTTGATAAGAGCGATAGACGGGGCTCGAACCCGCGGTCTCGACCTTGGCAAGGTCGCGCGTTACCAACTACGCCACTATCGCATTTCTATGTGTTTTCTGTGCCGTTCCTAAGCACATGTATTATAATATCCGATGGTCAGATAAAAGTCAAGCATTATTTTTAATTTTTTTCATAATTTTTTATTCCCTCCATATACTGAACTAAACAGTGAAAAGGAGGTGCGATCCAATGAGTCGCCAGACAAAAATTCTTGTACTGCATATGAAAGAGTTGATCTACACTGCCATCTTTTTTGTATTGGGCGTGATCCTGATCATCTTACTCATTACAATGTTCGGATCCGGCAGGAAACAGACCGCTTCCATAGAAAGTTCTGCTTACATACCCGGTGTTTACACTTCATCCATAGACTTTAAGGATCGAAGCGTGGATGTACAGGTTACCGTAGACAAAAATCATATCAAAGATGTCTCACTGATCAATTTGGAAGAAAGTGTCTCTGTGATGTATCCTTTGATGGAGCCCACTGTCAAACACCTGCGGGATCAGATCTTAGAGAAACAGTCTTTGGATGGCATCACCTACGGAACTGAAAATCAATACACGTCCGCTGTCCTGTTACATGCCATCGATCAGGCATTACAAAAAGCAGCCCTGTCAGAATAACTGACGGGCTGCTTTTTCATCGTGAAAACCTATTCCCGCTTTTTCGCTATACGCTCCTTAACGGATCTGTCCGTCTCCATGAATCACATATTTGTAACTGCAAAGTTCCTCCAGTCCCATGGGGCCTCTGGCATGAAGTTTCTGGGTGGAAATGCCCATCTCGCATCCAAGGCCAAACTCTCCGCCATCCGTAAAACGCGTAGATGCGTTTACATATACTGCTGCCGAATCCACCATTGCTGTAAATCTGGCTGCATGCGCCTCATCCTTTGTAAGGATCGCTTCACTGTGTCCGGTAGAATGAACACTGATATGCGCGATCGCCTCATCCACATCGCGCACCACCTTCACCGCAAGGATATAGTCTAAAAACTCTGTATCAAAGTCCTCTGCCGCTGCGGTTGTGCCGTCAATGATCTGTGCCGCGCGGGTATCCAGTCGAAGTTCTACCGGCTGTTTGCCAGTTGCCTCACGTTCCTCAACCAAACGCTCCTTTAATGCCGGCAAAAAGGTTTCTGCCACGCCCTCTGACACCAGACAGACTTCCATGGCATTACATACACTGGGGCGGCTGGTCTTTGCATTCTCAACGATATCCACCGCCTGCGAAACATCTGCGGAATCGTCTACATAAATATGGCAGATGCCTGTTCCGGTCTGGATACAGGGTACTTTTGCGTTCTGCACACAGGCATTGATCAGTCCTGCGCCGCCGCGGGGAATGAGAAGATCCACGTATCCGGTGGCAGTCATGAGCGCATTGGCACTGTCATGGGTCGTATCTTCAATGAGGCTGACTGCATCCATGGACAGATGCTTTGCAGCGAGTCCCTGTTTCAGTGCATGAACGATGGCTGCACTGGAGCGCCACGCCTCTTTCCCGCATCGGAGGATACATGCATTTCCACTCTTGATCGCCAGCGCTGCCGCATCACTGGTCACGTTGGGGCGGCTCTCATAAATGATCGCCACTACGCCAAGGGGGCATGCCACTCGGTCGATCCGAATCCCGTTTGGCCGGCTATGGCTATAGCGGATCTTTCCCACCGGATCCGGAAGTGCTGCCACCTGACGGATGCCCTCCGCCATATCCAGAATCCGTTCTTTCGTCAGCCGGAGGCGATCCAGCATCACCTCTGAGATTTTCCCCTGTGATGCGATCAGATCCGCCTCATTGGCGATCAGTATGGCATTGGTCTCAGACACCAGCCAATCCGCCATTGCATGCAATGCTGCATTTTTCTTTTCTGTATCCGCCAACGCCATCTGTGATTTTGCACTTCGCGCTGCCTCTAAGATCTCCTGTGTTGTCATGCTCTTCCCTCCCCGATAAATCTCGTTCCGACACGTTTTCCGTCTACGATATCATAAAGGATTTCCGGACGTGCGCCATTTGCGATGACCATATCCGTTCCTGCCTCTGTCGCAATATGTGCTGCCCGCAGTTTGGTAGCCATTCCGCCGGTTCCAAGGGAACTTCCGCTGCCTCCCGCCAATGCCTCAATCTCCGGCGTGATCGTCTCAACCACAGAAATAAACCGGGCATTGTGATCTTTTCTGGGATCTGCTGTATACAGGCCGTCAATATCAGACAGGATCACCAGCAGATCCGATTTCACACAGGTGGCAACGATGGCACCTAATGTATCATTGTCACCAACAGAAATTTCCTCTGTGGCGATCGTATCATTTTCATTGATAATCGGGATCACTCCCAGTTCCAGCAGACGGAACATTGTATTTTCCAGATTTTGCTTGCGGTCTGCGTGATCGAAGTCTGCTCCTGTGATCAGGATCTGGGCTACCACATGGTTATATTCTGTAAAGAGACGGTCATAGGTATACATTAATTCACACTGTCCCACGGCCGCTGCCGCCTGTTTGGTAGGCATATCGGTAGGCCGCTCGCTAAGCGGCAGTTTTCCGACACCCATTCCTATGGCCCCGGAGGATACCAGAACGATCTCATGCCCCGCATTTTTCAGGTCGCTGAGCACCTTTACCAATTCCTCTACATGACGGATATTCAGCCGCCCGGTAGGATAAGCCAGCGTCGATGTACCTACCTTTACTGTAATTCTCATAACATTCCCCTTTCCAACTGCTTTCGTATTTCACCGATCAGATAAAGCGAGCCAAACACCACGCACCGCTCACCGGAATCCTGTGCATGCAGACATTTCAAAAATGCATCGGTATCTGCGCATACAGCAGCGCTGCCGCCCTTTCTTTGAATGATCGCACACAATTTATCTGCGGACAGAGCCCGACCGCTATCCGGTGCCAACGTATAGATCTGTTTTGCCAGAGGCAAAATGAGATCCAGCATAGTTTCATAATCCTTATCCGCCATGACACCCATAAAAAATGTATAGAAGTTGTTGCCGGAAAGTTCCTTCAGGCTCTGCACAAGCGCCGTCACTCCATGCACATTGTGCGCGCCGTCCAGCAATACCCATGGCCGCTCACTGACAAGTTCCATGCGCCCTTCCCAACGGGCATGCCGGATTCCTGCGCCAATGGTCTCACCGGTAATCTCCGAAAACCCGTTGTCTGCCAAAAGATTCGCTGCTTCGATGGCTGCTGCCGCGTTCTTCCTTTGGTATGCACCCAGCATGCCCATCTCATAACGCGCATTTTTATAAACACCTGCTGCATCCAACTGTCCGCTTACGACATAAGGAATCTGTTTTTCCTCACAGGTTTTGATCAGAACATCCAGCCCTTCCCGATCCTGATCCATGAGCACTGCATGAGAACCGGGCTTTAATATCCCTGCCTTTTCCCCTGCGATGGCAGCGATTGTGTCTCCTAGGTATTCCGTATGTTCAAGGCCAATGCCGGTGATCACTGAAACAAGCGGTGCCGGAATGATATTTGTGGAATCAAGTGTCCCACCCATCCCGGTCTCTAAAATGACAAGATCTGTCTGCTGCTCCTTAAAATATAATAAACCAATCGCCAGACAGTAATCAAACATAGTCAGGTTCATCCCTTTAGAAACCATTAACTGATGATTTTCTTTCATTACAAGCCTGCACAGCCGCTCAACACACTCCCTCGGGATCTGTTGGTGTCCGATACGGATCCGCTCTGTGAACTCCTCCAAATGGGGAGAGGTAAACACACCGGCCCGGATTCCCGATCGCTCACAGATTTCCCGGAGAAATGCCGCCACAGAACCTTTCCCGTTGGTTCCGGCAATATGAACAAACCGCATGGTTTCCTGCGGCATCTGAAAACGCTCCATAACTGCCCGGGAACATTCCACCCCCGGTGCCCGTCCAAAACGCCTGCAGCAACCGATCTGATCCACCAATTCTTCATAGGACATCTGATCTGCCCTACAATACAAAGCCTTTTCTGTCAGCACATAATCCAGAGGCACATCCGTCTCTTCCCAGCAAGCCGCCAGATTCTCTGACAACTGGGTTTCATAAGAAATACCGATGCGGACCAGTTCCGGATGGGCGGCAAAATATTTATCGTAATAGCCCTTTCCGTAACCACAGCGTCTGCCGGATGGATCAAACACCACACCCGGAACAAGGACCAGCGCCCCTTTCCAATCTACCGGTTTTCGTCCATCCGACAAAGGCTCCGGCACATGAAAGGTGCCTTCCACCAGTTCCCGGCGGCTGCTGACCTCAAAAAATTCCATCGTGTCTGTTTGATCTTTGCATACTCTGGGAAATGCTACCTGTTTTCCCATCGCCCACAACTGTTCCGTTAATTCCCACAGATCCACTTCACTGCCGATGGGTGCATAGCAGTAGACCGCCTTTGCCTCCGTAAGCAGCGTCAATTTTCCTAATGCCTCACAGATCTCATGGGAATATTTTTTTCGCTCATTGAGAGGCAATGCGTCTCTCTCTGTTTTTTTCTGTTTCCGGAGCAGTCCTTTCACGTTTTCCGATGTCATATTCCTCTTCTTCCTTTGCCTGTCTCGTAACTGTGCTGAATGTTCACAGTTACCATTTTTCTTAATGCTTTATTATAGTTTTTTCATAAAGAAAAAGCAAGGTAGGAAGCCTTGCTTTTTGCCGCAATGATATGAATTTTATAAATCGACTATACGACCAGGATCACTCCGCCATCATTGGCATACATGGAACTGACACCTGCCGTATCGACGATAACGATCTTCTTAAAATGGGCTAATTTTTCAATCCGTTCCCGCACACGCATCGCACGTTCGAAACAGTTGCAATGGGAGATGGCAAGCACTTTCTCTTCGCAGTTTTTCGTAACCTGCATCATCTTTTCCACCATGCTCTCCAACGCCTTATTCATGCCGCGTGCCTGTCCAAGCTGCTGGATCGAACCGATATTGGTGGAACCCATCACCGGTTTGATGTTCAGTGCAGTTGCAAGCGCTGCTTTGATATTGCTTAAACGGCCATTTTTTCTAAGGGTCTCCAGACTCTCCAAAACGAAAAACGTGTGCATCTCTTCGATGTATGCTTCCGTCTGCTCGACCACCTGCTCAAAAGACAGCCCGGCCTCTTCCAGTTCCTGTACCTTCATGCCGATCAGCGTTTCTCCGACAGATGCTGATTTTGAGTCAAACACATAGATCTTCGTTTTCACGCCATCAGTCTTCTGCTCCTGCTGCTCTTCATAGAGTTCTTTTGCCAGCATGGCGCTGTTATAAGAACCGGACAACTGGGAAGAAAGTGTCACCATATATACATGCTCCGTATCCTCACCAAAGGCATCCATAAATCTGGCCGGGGGTGGACAGGAAGATTTCGGGCAATTGGGACTCGCCTTCACCTTCGCCAGAAAATCCTTCTGATCGAAAGTCTCATCATCTACAAAATGATATTCATCCACGTCCAATTCCAATGCCACACTCGCAAAATGCGGATCATTTTTTAAACTATCTGTCAGTTCCCCACAACTATCGATTACGATCTTATAACGCATGTCTGCCTCCATCATGTAGTTTTAAATACTACATAAACAGTAGCATAATTCTACTCATTTGAAAAGGTTTTTTTCATGAATTTATAAAAATTTCATTTTCTCAGGAAACCATCACCCAGAAATGAGTTGGGAGGATAGATTGTAAGGTAAAAATATGATATACTCAAAGAAAAAACTATACGGAGTGATCGAATGAAAGCATTCTATATCAAAGACCAGAAACAATTTATGAACCGGCTGTTAAGAACCGAACTTTTTGACCATTTTCTCATGTCCGAAGCCACCATCCACGGTGCCATCTCCTATCATGTGGATGGTCATATCAATCGCGACTTTTTCGACGCCGAAGAACTGGAAGTATACACCACAGACGGCAGTGAATACCTCCCTTTCTCCTATTTCCGCCCGGTCTGTTTTGAACTGATCCGCGGAAAACATACGCCTTTGTTTATGAAATTTGTCTTTCTTCTTTCACCGGAAAATGCCAAAAAAACCATTTTGTCTACCGACTGTGGGTTTTCTCCCGAGGAGATCAGCGGCATTTTCCTGAATCTGACCTTCCGTGACGGTCAGATGACCCTGACTACAGGAGTTTCCTACCGTACCTTTACCTTGGACCGTTCCTTTGACCAGGCCTGGGATACTTTGGCAGCCCGCTTTTTAAGCAGCCACGGCATCGAGTTTGACGTTTCCTGACCAGCGCCGGCTTTCTGCTGAAACATGCATATCCGTTCCCTGCTTTCGCAGATAAGATACAAACATACGTTTCTCATCCTTCTTCCTTTGAGGAATGTTCCGTCTTTCCCAGCAGATAACAGAAAAGCCCGGCGAAGACACAGAAATCGGAAACGTTAAACACGATGTTTCGGAGTTTTTTCAGTTTCTCTCCTGTTTCAAAAGAAAAATAATCGGTCACATATCCCCGTTTCAGGCGATCCATCAGATTGCTGGCTCCTCCGCCCATCAACAGTGCCAGCCCCACTTTTGCGGCTGGATCTTTCTTTTCCCGGATCAATCGCAGATACTCCCCAAAGGCTGCGCCCAAAAGCAGGCCATTGATCACAAGGATCAGTTTTGGTTCTTTTTTCAACGCCCCTAACACGACACCGTCATTATGAAACAACTGCAGACGGATCCGCCCGCCACATACTGTTTTTGTTTTTCCATCGGATAAGTTCGTTTCTGCCCACCGCTTTGCTGCTCCGTCTCCTGCTATGATCGCAAGAGGTGTTGTAATCCATCCCAGCATGTCCTATCCTTCCTTTGCCTCCCATTCTTTGATCAGCTTCTCACAGGTTTCCACATCAAAATCCGCTGCCGCATCTTTGATACGCTCATAATAATCCTTATCACTGCCGCAAAGCAGGTAACTTCCAAGCCACTCCAGTGCTGCTTCCAACGTATCCATATCCAGATCTTCCACAGCACGTTGCATTTCATCAAAGGACTGCTGCAATTGTTCAAAGGAAATTATTTTATCTGAAACTTCCCTCTTTTCCCGAGGCTCACACCAGGGAGCAAGGAGTTCTGTATAGGAACGGTACTTCTCCAAAAGTTCCTCTGTCTTTTTAAGGATAAAGGGAACATCCCCTCTGTTTCCCGCAGCCTCTAACTGTTCTGCCAGATCAGCAAGATCCATCGCGCCAATCTGCCGGGATGCACTTTTCAGGGCGTGTACTTCCACTGTATATGCCTGAATCTCCCCCTCATCACAAAGCCTTTGGATAAGGTCGCTTTTCTTGCCGATCACACGATAGTATTCCTTCAATACACTCCAGAACAATTTCTCGCTGCCAAGTTTTGCATAGGCTGTCGGTATATCAAGATCTCCGATCTGTGGAAGATCCGTCTGGAACTTCTGATCCAGGAGTTCTCCATAGCGCATCTGTATTTTTTCTTTGGGAAGCCATTTGCGCACCGCATTCACAAGAACGGCCAGTTCCATGGGCTTTGGCACAAAATCATTGAGTCCTTCCTCCCGAAACATCTTTTGTGCATCGCCCACTGCATTGGCTGACAATGCAATGATGGGAAGATCTGAATACTCGGGAAAGCGTTGACGGATCTCATGGGCCGTCTCCACACCATCCATTTCCGGCATCATATGATCCATAAAAATGATGTCATACATTTTCTGCTGCACCATTTCAATGGCTTCCTTTCCGCTGATGGCGGTATCCACCTGCATGTTCAGCGGTTCCAACAGTCCCTTTGTAACCGTCAGGTTCACTCCATTATCATCTACCACAAGGATGTTGGCATCCGGTGCAACAAAAGTGAAGCGCTCCATGTCTGCTTCTATCTTTTCTATCGTCTCATCCAGTTTTGACACATCTGCCGGAGTCCCATCGATCACTTTTTGGGGAAGTTCAAACAGAAAGGTACTTCCGACGCCATAGACGCTCTCCACAGCAATAAAACCGCCCATCAATTCCAACAATTTCTTTGTCACAGACAGGCCAAGTCCGCTTCCTTCAATATCACGGTTCCGTTTACTGTCCACCTGTTGAAAGGCATCAAAGATCTTTTCCAAATCCTCGGACTTGATACCTCTTCCCGTGTCAGAAACCTCCCCATGAAGAATGACAGAACCGTTTTTCCCCTCACGGACAGAGACCGTTAATCGTACCATTCCCTTTTGCGTGAACTTTACGGCGTTACTTAACAGATTGATCAATACCTGTTGAAAACGAATGCTGTCTCCGTACAATTTGCTGGGCAGATTCTGATCGATATCCGTAAGCAACTGAACATTTTTTTCACCGATCCACGTGCGGATCATAGTGACCACATTGTGCAGGATCGCAAGGGGTTCGTACTCGGCTTCAATGATGTCCAATTTTCCGGATTCTATCTTTGAAAAATCCAAAATGTCATTGATGATCGTAAGCAGCGTATGACCGGAGGATTTGATCTGCCTGATATAGTTTTTGGCGTCTTCCGGAAGATCCTCCCGCAGCGCCAGTTCCGCCATACCGATCACAGCATTCATCGGTGTACGGATCTCATGGCTCATGTTTGCCAGAAAATCC
>CAMBUC010000053.1 GCA_945871045.1 uncultured bacterium | reverse complement strand
GTGGTATGGCAAATGATTATTCTTGGAATTCTTCCAAACATAAATATGAGAATCTGTACAATTATCTGATCGGCTAAATGATCGATCCGGATCGGATGTATGACCATCGGTGAAAGCGGTTTGTTTATGAACTGCTTTCACCTTTTTGTTGTATAGGAAATTCCGTCTCCTATTCGACAAAAGCCTCCGGAAGGATGCTTAATTACAGTTCTTTCTGATAGAAAAAAAATTATGGGACATACTTCTATATAGACTACAAAATCAGAGCATAGAAGGAGAATGACCATGGGCGAAGAAAATGAAAGACAAGAGGAATGTAATGCATCGATGGATTCGATCAAGGAGTACGGCGAGGTGGAACTGAAAGATCAGGAAAGGGAACACACCATTCAGTTGATGACCATCGTAGGAGAGATTGAGGGACATGATGTGCTGCCAAATACAACAAAAGCCACAAAGTATGAGCATATTCTGCCTAAACTTGCACAGATCGAAGAAGATAAGAAGGTAGACGGACTGTTGCTGCTTTTGAATACGATGGGTGGGGATGTGGAATCGGGACTTGCTATTGCGGAGATGGTTGCTTCCATGTCAAAACCCAGCGTTTCTTTAGTGCTTGGAGGGAGCCATTCCATCGGCGTTCCCTTGGCAGTATCTACAGACTATTCCTTTATTGTTCCAACGGGAACGATGGTTGTGCATCCGGTCCGGCTGAATGGCCTGACGATCGGAGCAAAACAAACCTATGATTATTTTCAGCAAATCCAGGACCGTATCACTGGCTTTGTGTCAGACCATTCAAATATTTCAAAAAAGCATTTAGAAGAACTGATGCTGAATACCGGAATGCTTGCAAAGGATCTGGGGACTGTACTGGTTGGAGCACAAACAGTGAAGGAGGGACTGATCGATGAGGTGGGAGGCATCCAGCAGGCACTATTGAAACTGCATGCGTTGATTGATCTTAATCTGAAAAAATAAGAAAATTACACAACGTGTTTGCAAAATGAACTTTTTGATGACATTTATAACCGAATATGATAATATATAGAAATGTATGGGTAGTTATCAAAAAGGAGGAATAGGATGTCATTATTAGAAGCGATTCTGATGGGTATCATTCAAGGTGTTACAGAGTTTTTGCCGGTGAGCAGTTCCGGGCATCTGGCGCTGTTTAAGATCATATTTGATCTAAAAGAGGTTGGGTTACTTTTTGACGTAATCCTTCACTTAGGCACATTGATCGCGATTTTTGCAGTTTATTATAAGGATATATGGAAGATGATCCGGGAAGGGTTAGCGATCATTGCAGATGCGTGTAAGAACGTCGGCATTTTCTTTTCAAATATAAAAAATAAGAAAAAGGGCGGGTATCATCACGTCATTTGTAACGGTTATCGGAAGTTTGTCATGCTGGTGATCGTTTCAACCATACCTACAGGTATCATCGGTGTGTTAGATGCCAGTCTGGTGGAAAAGGCTTCGAAACTATTGATCGTGCCGGGAATCTGCCTGATTGTCACAAGTTTGCTGCTGCTTTTGGCAGACCACTGCAAGGGCGGTGATAAGATGCCGAAACAGGTGACGTATTCGAATGCATTTATTATCGGTATCGCACAGGGAATTGCGACAATGCCCGGTTTGTCCCGTTCGGGAACGACCATCGCGGCTTGTCTGCTGAGTGGTTTTAACCGCAAATTTGCAGTAAAGTATTCGTTTATCATGTCCATTCCGGCAGTGCTTGGATCACTGGTATTTGAGTTATCGGATCTTGCCAATCTCTCATTTACAAGTACCGAACTGATCTACTATCTGATCGGCATGGCTGTTGCCGCGGTTGTAGGTTATATCTGCATCAAGGCGATGCTTTATGTGGTCCGTCAGAAGAGATTTACCGGATTTGCCATCTACTGCTTTTTGGTAGGTGCCATTTCCGTAGCAGTATATTTTTATCGGGTATAGGAATACATACCTGTAGTAGTGGAGGAGTATCAGATGTCCGGTCAGAATGAGAAAAATCGGAAAAAAACATCAAACAGCCGAAGAACAGCGACTTCTTCGGCGAAAAATACGAAAACAAAAAAGAATCAGACAAATCATACAAATGAAACTATAGAGATCAATGAAAACGTCATCAGAGAGGTGATCCTTTGGATTGTGTTGGCAGTTTCTATCGTTTTGTTTGTCAGCAATTTCGGTATCGGAGGAAAAATCGGTAGTCTGCTCAGTGGTTTCTTATTTGGTGTGTTCGGGTTACTGGCATATATGTTTCCCATCCTGTTATTTGTCGGAACCGTGTTTATATTATCAAACGGAAAGAATCGTATTGCGGTGATCAAGGTGATCGCTGCGATTCTTTTTGTGTGCTTTTTATGTTTGTTTTTAGAACTTGTATCCGGTGTAACGGACCTTTATTCACCGGCAAGGTCTTATGTGCATGGTATGACAGAACACAATGGCGGCGGCTTTCTCGGCGGTCTGTTTGCATGGCTGATCTGTCCGAATTTTGGCAGGGTCAGTGCGTATGTGATCGATTTTATCATGCTGATCATTACAATGGTCGTGGTGACGGAGCGTTCCGCATGGAAACATGTGCAAAAAGGTGGAAAGCGTGTGTATGAGTCTGCAAAGATAAATAATGAGCGTTTCCATGAGATGCAGGCACTTCGCAGGGAAGAACGGGAACTTCGACGCATGGAGCGAAAGGTTTCCAGCGTATCAACAGATACGAAACTGACTTCGGAGCGAACCGCTTCTTATGCGCCGTCAGATGCATTAACGGAGATCACGCCGGAAAGTTTTGCAAAATATCCGGATAAAACGAAACAGTCAAAACCTTTGACAGAGCGTTTATTGGAAGATACGCAGGTGACCAATGAACCGATTTTGTTTCCCACCATGCCAGCGGCTTCAGAGCCTTCTGTGACAGGCAAGCGTCAGGTCAATCTACAGCCCGTGGAAGAAGCGGAAGCAGACGACTCACCGGATGAAACCATACCGGTATTCTCCCCTGAATTACAGCGATTATTCGCGAAGGTGGAGGAAGAACCGGAACCGGCAATTGTTGCTGAGACCCGTCCGGAGTCAGAGGTTCTTCCCGAAGTGTTATTACCGGAACCCGAGTTGAAACGAACCGGCCTGGAAGAAATATCTTCGGAACCGTTGGCAGTTTCCCTGCCGGAAACACTTCCGCCTTCTGAACCGGAACCATACATAGAAGCGGAACCGTATATAGAGCCGGAGCCGGTCTTTGAAGAAGTGGAACCGCTGGCAGCCATGCGGTCTGTTTCTGAACCGGTGTCTGCACCTGCGCAGCAAGAGCCGGCACAAAAACCGGCTGCAACAGTTGCCAAAGCGCCTGTAAAAAATGCAAAAATGGATGTTTCGCAAGCCGCCGATGAAGTACAGGCGATCGAGGAGGAGATCCAACAGAAAGAACAGGTAAAAAAGGTATATGTTTACCCGCCGGTGGATCTTTTGAAGAAAGGCAATCCCCGTCAGCAGGGAGACAGCAAGCAGCATTTGCAGCAGACTGCATTAAAACTCCAGCAGACCCTCAAGAATTTCGGTGTCAATGTAACGATCTCCAATGTCAGCTGCGGGCCTACGGTCACCCGTTATGAGATTCAGCCGGAGATGGGTGTCAAAGTAAGTAAGATCGTGAATCTGACGGATGACATCAAGTTAAATCTGGCTGCAGCAGACATCCGAATGGAAGCCCCGATCCCGGGAAAAGCGGCCATCGGTATTGAGGTTCCGAATAAGGAAACCATGCCGGTGATGTTCCGTGATCTGGTTGAATCAGAAGATTTCAAACAGCATACATCAAACATCGCCTTTGCAGCCGGAAGAGATATCGGTGGTCAGGTGATCATGGCGGACATCGCAAAAATGCCGCACTTATTGATCGCCGGTGCGACAGGTTCCGGTAAATCGGTATGTATCAATACGATCATCATGTCTTTATTGTACCGTGCAGATCCGGAAGATGTTAAACTGATCCTCATCGACCCCAAGGTGGTAGAGTTATCTGTTTACAATGGTATCCCCCATTTGTTCATCCCGGTTGTGACAGATCCGAAAAAAGCAGCGGGTGCGTTAAACTGGGCAGTGGCTGAGATGACAGAACGTTATCAGAAGTTTGCAACTTATGGAGTCAGGGACCTAAAAGGATATAATGCAAAGGTAGAGAGCATTGCCGATATCGACGATCCTGAGAAGCCGAAAAAACTGCCCCAGATCGTTATTATTGTAGATGAGTTGGCAGATCTTATGATGGTAGCGCCGGGAGATGTGGAAGATGCGATCTGCCGACTGGCACAGTTGGCGCGTGCCTGCGGCATCCATCTGATCATTGCGACCCAGCGGCCCTCTGTAAATGTCATCACCGGACTGATCAAGGCAAACATGCCAAGCCGTATTGCTTTTTCCGTCACTTCCGGTGTGGATTCCCGTACGATCCTCGATATGGTAGGCGCTGAAAAACTGCTTGGAAAGGGTGACTGTCTCTATTATCCGCAGGGACTGAATAAGCCCCTGCGTGTACAGGGAGCATTTGTTTCCGATCAGGAAGTTTCTGATGTAGTAGATTTTATCAAGGAAAATTACGGACAGGCCACTTATGATGATTCGATTGAAGAGAAAATGAGTAGAATATCTGAGAATACCGGTGGATCGGGTGCATCCGGTGTATCAGCCCCCGGAAATGATGCGGGCGGAAGAGATGCCTACTTTGTCGATGCGGCAAAACTGTTGATGGACAAGGATAAGGCGTCCATTGGCATGCTGCAGAGATATTTTAAGATCGGTTTTAACCGTGCGGCACGTATTATGGATCAGTTGGAAGAAGCGGGAGTTGTCGGACCGGAAGAGGGTACGAAACCCCGTCAGATCCTGATGAATCCGGAAACTTTCGAAGCGCTTTTAGAAGATGGATCATTTTAGCAAATTCAGAAATATTTAGCATTATGGAGGATGAAAGAAAATGGCTCAATTGATTGATGGAAAGAAGATCTCGCAGGAGATCAAAGATGAGTTAAAAGAAACAGTTGCTTCTCTGCAGTCCAAGGGAATCGAAGGAGCGCTTGCCGTGATTCAGGTCGGTAACGATCCTGCTTCATCGGTTTATGTGCGCAATAAGAAAAAAGCATGTGAGTATATCGGTATCCGTTCAGAAAGTTATGAACTTCCGGAGGAGACAACAGAGGATGAACTGCTTGCGCTGATCGAAACATTAAATGAAGATCCGAAAGTGAATGGGATTCTTTGCCAGCTTCCGGTTCCGGAGCATATGGATGAACAAAAGATCATTCGTACCATTGCACCATCAAAAGATGTGGATGGTTTTCACACACAGAACGTCGGTGCCCTTGTTGTGGGACAGCAGGGATTTGTCTCTTGCACACCGGCCGGCGTGATCCAGTTATTAAAGCGTTCCGGTATCGAGATTTCCGGAAAGCACTGCGTGGTTGTGGGAAGAAGCAATATTGTCGGAAAGCCCATGGCACTTTTAATGTTGCAGGAAAATGCCACGGTTACCATCTGTCATTCCCGTACGGCTGATCTTAAATCTGTATGTAAGCAGGCTGACATACTGATCGTTGCCGTCGGAAAACCGAAAATGATCACTGCAGAATATGTAAAAGAAGGTGCCACAGTGATCGATGTAGGTATTCACAGACAGGAAGACGGGAAACTGTGCGGTGATGTGGATTTTGATCAGGTAGAACCTGTTGCAGGTGCGATCACGCCTGTTCCCGGAGGTGTCGGACCGATGACCATTGCAATGCTCATGAATAATTGCGTGGAAGCCATGACCAGATAATTGAGAGGTATCCATGAAGTGTAAAAAATGTGGTGAGGAGATTAAGACCGGCAATCTATACTGTTCGAAATGTGGGACAGAGGTGCAGATGGTCTCTGCCTACAATGTGATGGAAGAAGAGTTTTTGCTTGATTTCCAAAATGAGCAGATGTCGGCAGAACTACAAAACCGGACAGATGATCATGGAACTGTGATACAAAAGAAAAATCTGTATCTGACCATACTGGTTTCCCTTATCGGTTTCATTTTGTTTTTATTCCTTGCATTTTTCTTAAAGATTCATTTGGGAAATATGAAGCATGCGGAGATCCCGGACGATCAAACCCGGTTTGTAAAACTGTTGTCTGATTTTGAAGATGACAGTGCGAGGGAATTATTGGAATCTGCGATAACAAACGATCCGGAAGAAGAGGCTTCGTATTTCTGGCTGGCATGGCTGTGTGGCAGGCAGAATGATCGCAAAGGCCAGATGGATGCGCTGCAGCAGATCCTTAAACTGGATAAGGAAAATGTCTATGCATGCAGAAAACTGATCCGGGTCTATGTGAATGCGGCAGATTTTGATGGTCTGTATCAGTTCTACGATGCATGCGCAGAAACCAAATTGAGTGTGCTGTTTTCTGATTATCTGGTAGAAGTACCCGACATACAGATTCCGTCATCGGCTGTGAGAGCCGGAGATACCCTTACGATTCTTGCAAAAGAGGGATTAAATATATATTATACAGTGGATGGCAGTTCCCCGATTACGAATGGAACGCTGTACTATGCTCCCATCAAATTGGAAGCCGGGGAATTGGAGATCAAGGCGGCAGCATGTAATGAGAATGGTTATTATAGCAGAGTTGTGTCTGAGCATTTGACAGTTCAGAAACGATATCAGTTTGGAATGCCATCCGTTACACCGAATAGTGGGGAATATCTTGTTCCCCAGACGATTTATATAAATGTTCCGGAAGGATGCACTGCGTATTACACATGGAATGGTTCGAATCCTACGACAGCATCAAAGAAGTACAATGGAAGAATATCCATGCCTGAAGGCAATAATGTTCTTTCGGTCATTCTTGTTGATGAGTATGGCAATCTGAGCAGTGTGCAAAGAGTGAATTATATTTATATGCCACAATAAAAAAGGCGTATCACTACAACTTTTGAATAAGAATCGTAGTAGTGATACACCTCTTTTTTATGTGCGGATCTTAATCTTCTATGAATTCCACGTAATCTTTGTCCATTTTTTTGATCCGTGCAAGGGAATACACGTCAATACCTTGCGCGGTCAGTTTCTCACGACCCGGCTGGAAAGATTTCTCGATCAGGATGCCGATGCCGGCTACGGTTGCGTGAGCCATGCGGATCAATCTGAGGGCGCCGGTGGCAGCTTCGCCGTTGGCTAAGAAGTCATCAATGATAAGTACATGGTCATCGGCATTAATATATTTGCTGGAAAGAGTCAATTCGTAACTGGTTCCTTTGGTATAGGATGTTACGATCGTCTGATAGAGATCGCTGTTCAGTGTTTTGGACGGTTGTTTTTTTAAGATGATCATCGGTACGCCCAATGCCAATGCACAGGTAAGTGCAGGGGCAATACCGGAACTTTCGATGGTAGCCACCTTTGTGACACCGTGGTCTTTAAAGTGATCGGCGAGTTCGTTACCAAGGGAAACCATCAGTTCGGGATCAACCTGATGGTTAATAAAACTGTCTACTTTTAAAATGTCCTGATTCATTGCAACGCCATCGCGCTTGATTTTTTCTTCAAGTAATTTCATACTGTTCCACCTCGCAGAAATATTTATTAAAAAAAGTATACCACATTTTCCATCGGACACAATGAAATATTTGTATGAAATACAAGGTTTTTGTATAGGATGTTACAAAGCCTTGCGGTAGGTGAAAAAATGAACGTGATTTTAAAGAGACTGGTGGCTTTCTTCCTTAGTGTTTTGGTTATTTGCCTGAGTGAAAAAAATCCGGTAACAGCAGAAGAAATCGAAGAGCCGCAGCAGTTATATGCATTATCGGCATGCCTCATGGATGCAGAAAGCGGACGGGTGTTATATGAAAAAGAGGGAGATGTCCATCGGGCGAATGCCAGTACAACAAAGATCATGACACTGATACTGACGTTGGAACGGGCAGACCTGACAGATCTTGTGAAGGTATCCAAGCGTGCTGCGCGTCAACCGGACGTACAATTAAATATCAATGAAGGAGAGACGTATCGGCTGAAAGATCTGTGTTATTCATTGATGTTGGAATCCCATAATGATTCCGCGGTAGCGATCGCAGAGCATGTGGCAGGAAGTGTAGAGGCATTTGGGGCGCTGATGAATGAAAAAGCGGATGAACTGGGTTGTACACAAACGCATTTTATCACACCGAATGGACTGGATGAAACGGATGCCATTGATTTTCATGGAACGAGCGCAAAGGATCTTGCAAAGATCATGTCTTATTGCATTCTCAGATCTCCGAAAGCAGAACAATTTTTGGAGATTACACAGACACCGGAATATGATTTTACTGATACGACCGGAAAACGTCATTTTGTGTGTCACAATCACAATGCTTTTTTGCAGATGATGGAAGGCGTACTATCGGGAAAGACGGGTTTTACTGCGGATGCAGGGTATTGTTATGTGGGTGCGCTGCAGAGCGACGATCGAGTATATACGCTCGCGCTGCTGGGATGCGGCTGGCCAAATCATAAAACTTATAAATGGAGTGATGCAAAAAAACTGTTCCACTACGGACTGGAATATTATGCATATCAGGAATACGAACATCCGGTTAAAGCAGTAAAAATAGCCGTGGAGCGGGGCGCGGCTTTCAGCGGAAACCCTTTTGAACAGGCTACGGTCACCTTGAAAGAAGAAAACCATGAACCAATCCGGCTGCTGCTTCGCACAGATGAAACGATTCTCCGGGAGGAACAAATCAGTTTTGACGGCGTCGCACCTGTGGAACTTGCGGAAGAATGCGGAACTGTTTCTTATTATATCATAAAAGGCGATGGTACCAGACAACTGGCCGCGAGGTTTGGACTCTTTTCGGAAAATGAAGTGCAGGTAAAAGACGTGGGATTCTATTTACAGTTTCTCATAAGGAGATATTTTATCTAATATTTGCTAATATTTTAACAATTACTATTGAAAAAAAATCAAAAAAATATATAATTATTATAGCGAAATTTTTGCTTTCTAAAAATTTAAGCACTAAAATATATACGGAGGTAGAAAGAATGAGTAATGGTAATGATAATTTGGCTATGCAGCGCATCGCCGGATTAGTCGACGAGAACAGTTTTATGGAAATCGGCTCACTTGTTACTGCAAGAAGCACAGATTTCGACTTGTCAAACACAGACACTCCTTCAGACGGTGTGATTATCGGACACGGACTGATCGATGGAAATCTTGTGTTTGTCTACAGTCAGGATGCAGGTGTGCTTGGCGGTAAGATCGGAGAGATGCACGCGAAGAAGATTGCAGGTCTTTATGACATGGCAGTTAAGATGGGTGCACCGATCATCGGACTGATCGATTGTGCAGGTATGAGATTACAGGAGTCTGTAGATGCCCTTGAGGCAGTTGGAACCCTTTACGCAAAGCAAGTGGCAGCATCCGGCGTGGTTCCCCAGATCACAGCTGTGTTCGGAACCTGTGGCGGCGGTATGGCAGTTGTACCGGCTCTTTCTGATTTTACATTTGCAGAGGCAGACAAAGCAAAGATATTTGTAAACTCTCCCAATGCGATTCCCGGAAACAATGAAACAAAATGCAATACTGCATCTGCAGCATTCCAGAGTGAAGAAGCAGGTACGGTTGACGGTGTTGGCACGACGGATGAGATCTTTGCCAAGATCCGTGAACTTGTTGCAATGCTTCCCGGCAACAATTCTCAGGCCGGTGTGGTAGATGATTGCGGAGATGATCTGAACCGTGCATGTGAGAGTTTGGATGTCATGAAGGGAGATCCCAGATATGTACTCAGCGAGATCTCTGACGGACATGTGTTTGTGGAGACCAAAGCATCCTATGCAAAAGAGATGGTAACCGGATTTATCAAATTAAACGGCATGACCATCGGTGCTGTAGCAAATGCTACGGAGGTTTATACAGAAGGTGAGAAGACTGCTGATTTCGAGGCGGTTCTTACCGCAAAGGGATGCAACAAAGCGGCTGATTTCATCGCATTCTGTGATGCATTTGAGATTCCTGTTGTTTCCTTTACGAATGCAACCGGCTTCAAGGCCTGCATGTGCGCTGAGAAGAACCTGGCAAAGGCTCTGGCACGTTTAACATATGCGTTCGCAAACGCAACCGTTCCGAAGGTAAACGTATTGGCAGACAAGGCTTACGGCAGTGCATACGCAGTAATGAATTCAAAGGCCCTTG
>CAMBUC010000052.1 GCA_945871045.1 uncultured bacterium | reverse complement strand
ATCTCCTGGCTCTCCCGATCTTTGCCGCCATCTTTCCGCTCGCGATTTCTCTCACGGTCTTTTCCCCGGTCTTTGCGATCCCGCTGATGACCATACTCACGATGTTCACGATGACTTTCCTGTTTCTCCTGCTCCGGCTTCTCGGACAGTTTTTTCTCATCCTCTACAATCTCTTCATCTGTAAGACCTTCCAATTCTTCCAACTCCTTAGCAGAAAGTTTCACACATTTTTTTCGAGGACGGAATTTTAATTCGTCTACGTCATACTCACGCAATTCTTTCTCATCATCGGCTTCGATCAGGACTTTTACCTTCTGTCTGAGTACATTCACACTCTGAACCTCTCCGGATTCACCGGTTACGGTTGTTACCGTATCACCAACACCCGGCAGACGGCTGTTTAAATACTCATATGTCTCCTCTTCATTCTTCAGGCAACACATGAGCCTTCCGCAAACCCCCGAGATCTTTGTAGGATTCAGCGATAAATTCTGTTCCTTTGCCATTTTAATGGATACCGGGACAAAATCGGAAAGATAGGAACAGCAGCAAAGTTCTCTTCCGCAGATTCCCATGCCGCCGAGCATTTTGGTCTCATCTCTCACACCGATCTGACGTAACTCAATGCGGGTACGGAAGACGCTTGCCAGATCTTTTACCAGTTCACGGAAATCGATTCGTCCGTCTGCGGTAAAATAAAACAACAATTTATTATTATCAAATGTATATTCTGCCTGAACCAGCTTCATCTCCAGTCCATGCTTTGCGATCTTTTCCTGACAGGTTTTATATGCGCTCTTTTCACGCTCACGATTTCTCTCTACCGTCTTTGTATCCTCTTCGGTGGCCACACGGATCACCTGCTTTAAGGGCTGGATCACCTGATCATCAGGTACTTCTCTGGGGGCGATCAAAACCGTTCCGTATTCAATTCCTCTGGCCGTCTCCACGATCGCATGGCTTCCAACCTCCATCTCAAAATCCTTTGGATCGAAATAATAGATCTTTCCTGCATTTCGAAAACGGATTCCTACTACTTTTATCATCTTAATTCTCCTTTATTGTTAACAGCAAAAGCTCGATCACTAACTCAAAATTCACATTTGCATCCAATCGCATCTTCGCCTTTTGCAAGCCCTCCATGATCAGTTCAATCCCATGATAAGAACTTGTATTTGCCTGTTTTTTAATCTCATAGACCTCATCTTTAAAAACAAGTCCATTTACATCTGTAGTTGCTTTGTATAACAACACATCCCGATACCAGATCATCATCATATCAAAGAAATCATTGATATCCAATTTGTATTCACTGATATGCTTAACTGCAGCGATCATCTCAGACAGGTCAATGTCCTTCACACGCTTTACTAACTGAAGCGCTGCATCTTTGATCTCATTAAAATGTGAGGAAGATGCCAGTGTGATGGCTTTTCCAACGATTCCCTGAGAAAAATCCACGCAGATATCAGCCTGATAATCAACGACGCCGCATTTTTTCATAAGAAAATCCTTTAGTTTTGCATCTGCTACAGGCTTTAAGTCTAAACGGATGCAGCGGGAAAGGATCGTCGGTAAAAACGCATCTGCATTTGTTGTAAGAAGCAGGATCACTCCGTATGAGGGTGGTTCCTCGATAGTCTTAAGAAGTGCATTCTGCGCCTGAATGTTCATTTTTTCTGCATCATCAACAATATAGATCTTATAAGGGCTGCTGTAAGGTTTTACCACAATGTCCTGATTGATCTGAAGACGGATATCGTCTACACTGATGGTATTCGGTTTCTCATGCCGTACATAAATGATATCCGGATGATTATGGCTGGCTGCCTGCTTGCAGGAATGGCATTTCGTGCATGGCTGTGTACCTTTTTCCTCGCATTGAAGTGTCGCAGCAAACGCCTCCGCGATCATCATTTTTCCGGAAGATGCCGGTGCGTTCAAAATATAGGCATGACTCACTTTCCCCATTCGAACCGCGTTCTGCAAATGTTCTATAATCTGTTCATTTCCTAAAATATCCGAAAAAGTTGTCATATGTGCCTCCTTACGTTAAAATATCCAAAAGCAGTCCCTCAATCTCACCGATACGGCTTAAAATGCTGATCTGGTTCTTTTCATCTTCTACCAGTTCCTGTGCCAGTTCATCCAGATTCTCATCAATCAGGCGGATAATACCATACACACGGTGCCTTCCACGGTGATCCAGAAAATTCTCCCTGGAAAATTTATGGGACCGGTTTACGATCTCATTCAAAAAATCTCTGATGAGTCCCCGATATTTTTTCATTTCACGGATATCCATATGCCGGGCGATCAATTTTCCCTGCACATTGATATCATTTAACATATTGTTGATCTTTGTCTGGAGATCCGCATCCGCGATCGCACTGGTCAATGTAAAGCGAAAACTATCATCTACCGGCTGTGTATTCTCTGTCCGGCTCACGGACGATAACGGTGTTGTCTCATTTACTCTGAAATTATCCATATCTCACCTGTTTTGTATACTGCTGATGTAACCAACTATCTGTTTCACGGTATCATCCAGCACAACATTCTGAAAAATCGGCTGTATCTTTGCCCGGGCCAGATTTTCCGGAGAAAAATCCTCCTCATCCGCCAAAAACCGTCTGCAAAGTTCCTTATATCGCGGTTTTTCCTGCGTGCGTTCACGGTCAAGGGCCCGCTGCAGCCGCAGTCCATCCTCTACTTCCAAATACACCGGTATCAAATGATCTGCCCCGAAATGATCGCGAAGTTTCAGATACGCTTCCAGTGTATTGATCGTCAGATAATCCTTGTGAGTTACATCCAACTTTTCATCTGCTACCGTGAAGTAATTCCAAACCCCGTGAACCGTATCGTATGAACGGCATTCGATAATGCGTCCCTCTGCCTTCAATTTTTGAAACTGCTCATCGGTATAAAAAAAATATTCTTCTCCATCCCGTTCGCCTTCTCTGATGGGACGTGTGGTTCCCGTCACGATGCGGCTAAGATTTAGATCATAATCCGTAAGCAATCGTTGGTACACGGTATCTTTTCCGGAAGAACTTTTTCCCATAAGGCAAAATATATAACTCACCTGATCTTCATTTCCTTTCCGGGATTTATCTTCGTTTTCGCACAAACGTCAAAACCCACTCTGACCTCATTAGTATACTCTAATCTTTCATGCAATGCAATTATTATGCAATTAGAATGCATCGATAAATTTTGCCTGCATGTCCCGAAGTCCCTCCGGCATCATGCCGCGGGTAAGGATCTCTTCAATATCACAGATCACACCCTCATCAATGCATTCCCCCGGAACAAGGATCGGTATCCCCGGCGGATATAAATACACATATTCTCCGCTGGTCTTTCCCTGTGCCTGTTTCCAGGGCAGTGCTTCTTTTCTGTGTTCCACCGCATCTGCGATGGGGCAGATCTGCCTTCTCTCCCGATACATCCGCGCAACAAAAGACGTTTCCTCATTTGTTACCGGGCAAAGGGATCCATCAATCGTAAATAATGCCTCTGTCAATCGCTCAAAGCCTTCCTTTTCATCCATCAAAGAACAAAGGGCCGTTACATACTCACCGGAATACATTTCCGGTTGTAAATGAAAATCCTTTCGCAATCGCTCATACAACTGTTTTCCGTTTATATTACAGTCTTTCGTGCTGATCAGGATCTTTGAATGATCTTTTGAAAAGGCCTCTTCCTGCTTCAGATCCTCCCGGCTGATCACATGCAGACAGCGTAATTCCTTGCATTTCTCATAAAACTGATTCAAATTCTGATCCAGAGCAGTAAAAAGTGCCTCTCCTTTTTCCTTTAAGAACGGAACCAGACGACTGATACCCGCCATCAGCACATAGGAAGGAGAACTGCTCTCATAGATATCCAAAAACTGCTCCAAAACATCTGCCTGTACACGGTCCGAACAAAGATGCATCACTGCACTCTGCGTAAATGCAGGAAGCGTCTTATGTACACTTTGGATCACTATATCCGCACCGCAATGGATCGCTGATGGCGGAAATGATGGATGCAGGCTAAAATGTGCTCCATGGGCTTCGTCCACGATAAGAATTTTTCCATAGGCATGGGTAAGATCTGCAATTGTCTCAATATCAGACACCACGCCGTCATAGGTGGGACTGGTCACATAGACGGCTTCGATCTTCGGATCTTTCGCTAATGCCGCCTCCACCTGTTCCGGTAAAATGGCACCCTGAATATCATAACCCGTAATACAGGGATAGACATAATGGGTCTGCAGTTGACGTAAAAACACTCCATGATAAGCAGCTTTATGAGAATTTCGCGCCATAAGAAGTGTTCCTCCCCGTGAAACAGCAGCAGAAATTGCGGCTAAAATACCGCAAGTACTTCCATTTACCAAAAAGAAACTTCTCTTTGCTCCCACATATTCTGCCAAACGGCGTTGTTCCCCGGCTAACATACCCTGAGCATGATGAAGATTATCAAATCCATCAATCTCTGTAATGTCTAAATGATAGGCATCTGTTCCCAACTCCATCCGCCTTTTATGGCCAGGCATATGAAACGGATAGATATCCGAGTGATCATTCTCCTGTAAACATTCCAACAACATTTAGTCCAGATACCTCCCCAGATCAGAGATCCAACTTCCCAAATAAACCATTTCCTCCAGCGCCGCTTTCCAGGGCGGCATCAGAAAACTCCATAACTTTCCAAAAACCTCTTCCCAGGAAGGAATTTCTTTCCTTCTCTTTTTTAAATAAGCATTCCATTTCTTTTTCATATAAGGATAATTGAGATAACGCTCCATTTGCCCAAAGCGCACCTCATCCATCACAATTCCATGTTCGTTACAGTAAGAACTCATGAGTTTCTGAAACTGTCTTCCCTCAAAAGAAAGGACTCCAAGTGCTTCATACACCCGTTCATACGCAGCCATATCCGATATCAACTCCAGTTTTGTTAAGATCTCTCCCAGATCTTCAAAAAACACTCTCTGTACGGAAAAACTATTTATCTTGCAGGTTCGATCGCTTTCCATGATCAGACGGGTGGAACATGTATCATAGGACTCTTTTGATACATTTGCCAACGGTTCGACGATCAGTTCCACCGGCATGCGCATTTCATCCAGAACAGCCGTAATCTCTACGATGAGGCTTGTTCCCTCAACATTCGAACGCCAACTCCATTCGATATTCGTCTGCGTTTCCCATTTAATGGTCTGCTTTAAGAACACAGTAAAGTCTGCTTTACTAAAAGCCTCCTTCGGCTGTTTTGCATAAACATAATGTAAGCGATGGCTGTCATTTTTTGTCATACCTGAGAGACCCAGCACTTCCGGATTTTTTAATAAAAGCCGGTCACCCCGTTTGGATTCGGAAAGCATGACCGCTAACTGCTCCATCACGTAAGCAGCCAGTAAACGCTCCATCTGTATCCCCAGTTCCTCACTTTTTTGAACCAATGCAGCCTTTTTTACAAGATTTTTCTTTGGATTTCTTCCCAATTACAGCCACACTCCAATCCTGTTCTGTACCTTATTTAACACTTTTCGTTCCTTTGCATAGTTCAATAATTTTGAAATATCCTTTGTCGAATCCGACAGATATCCCCGCAGCGCACGTTTTAAGTCTTCCCGTTCCATGCGGTCTTCATACTTCAGGCAGTCACACATGAGGCGTTCTTTGTCATAGATCTTCATCACACCACCGCCAAAGGCCGTCTGCGTTACACCTAATGTAAGCACTTTAGGTTCACTGTAATAGGGATGCACAAACGGATAATTCAGATGAAAACGTGACTTCGATGTATTTTTATCCACAGCGATCTGATATTCCGAAGGTTTTACGGCAAGATAACCATAAACATAAAGAGCACTCTCCATCGTCAGTACACCATCTTCTCCAAACAACCGAAACACCATCTCATCTTCCGACAGTTTCTCTTCCTGCAACGTATAATATCCATTCTTCACCCGTAACAATACGCCCCAATCCACGAAACTCTGGATCCTTCTGTAATCAATACCTAACGTATATAATTCTGAAGTCTTTACCACACCATCATGGGCTTTCACCAATGCCTGAATCGCTTCCTCATCCTTTTTCCATTTTTCTTCTCTCGTCATCTGTCCAAAAACCCTTCTTTCATTGTTGTTAAAAAGTGTTCCTGCTCTATTTTTACATGCTGATTCTTTCCGCTCATCGCATGAAATATTGGTTCTTTTTTAAGTATACGATTCCACCTTCTGTTTGTCAATCATGTCATTGATTGGTTAAAATTGTACTTGAATTTCAATAATTATTGTCTTATAATTATTTTAAGACAAAAATCTAAGACGTTCATGTCTTTATGTAACTACCTGACATCCAGCAGTTTCTGTAAAACTGTAACCTTAATACTTAGGAGAGACTCATGCCAGAACCCATCAAAAAAAATCCTTCCCGCAAAGAATGTGAAAAAGCGATCCGGCGTATTCTCATCACAGAAATCTTAGAAAACGGAAAGAACAAACACTTTCGCATGGCAACGGATTTTATTACTTACTTTGAAGCCTTGTACCCCGCTTCCGACAGTCTGACCAAACAGGTACAGCGTGCTGTAAAAGCAATGAATATGCCTAAAGATGAAGACGGCTTTTTTATCATTGACCGCACACCGGAACAGGTGGCTCAGGATAAAGAACTTCATTATCTGCTTGAACATGCAGACGCTCATGTAGACTCTTTAGATGATTGTGAACAGATTTTCTTAGCGGTAGATCCGAACTATCGGGATTACATCATCTATCAGATCACTCAGTCTGATACGCTTCGTGACAAATATGTGACCATACTTAAAACCAACAACGGACTGATCTTTTATACCCGGGAAAAAAAGAAACTGGAGCAAGTGCTCCAGCGTCTCATGATACATGGTTAAACCACAGTTTCTTTTAAGATTCTGTCTGTTTCTTACAGTTGAAGCAGATCAGAATCTTAATTTTTTACTTTTCTTCATTCGCTTACGTCTACGACTCTTTCTCGTATCGTGGATCGTCTGATAACGCCTCCGTTCGTTTCGTCGGCTTTTCACTCCGGCTATCTTTTGGCGGATGATATACATATGGGTCACCAGCCAGTACAAAAGCATCAGTAAAATGACAAGTCCCAGTACCAGTCCCAACGCCACTGCGATTGTTTTTACATTGAGTTCTATATGAATCGCCGGTTGATCCTTTTTCTCATCCTTTTCTTCGGACTTTGGACTTTCCGTCTCTTCCGTTATCTCTTCGTCTTCTTTCCCGACAATTTCTTTAAAAGAAAAACTCTCAGAACCCACATCGTTCATTTTAATGTCTGCTGATCCAACCACACGGTCTGCATAAGAATATACAAGCGTACCCAGCACATTTTCATCTGTGCTATCATAGACGATCTCAGAAGTCAGGTCCTCAAAGGATGCACCTGCCGGAACAATCACGGTGGCATTTTCATCCACATTTGCAAACGCCGGTATATCATCATCCTTTGCTGCATCAGGCAAGTTCTCAAAGACATGCAAGATCTTAAAATTTTCAAAACAATAGTCAAATAATTTTCTGGTATCTGTATAATGGCTGGGAGATGTTTCCCGCATCACCACACAGACCAAAGACATATCACCCTTTTGTGCATAAGATACAAGGGTACTTCCGGCTGCCCTTGTAAATCCGGTCTTTCCGCCTGTGGCATATTCATACAAATAATTCCGGTTTCCATGATAGGGGTAGATCATCAGATGGTGATTATGCAGCGGTGTTGGATCTACATGCTTATTTGTCGGAGGGATCGTGTAAGACTGTGTTCCGACGATGACCCGAAAGGTCTCATTTTTATATGCTGCGGCAGAGATCAGTGCCATATCATGGACACTTGTCCAATGCTGCTCGTCCGGAAGACCATTGGGATTATTGAAATTTGTATCCGTACAGCCAAGTTCTTTTGCACGATCATTCATCATCTTTGTGAAGTCTTTCATCGTTCCGGCAATATGCTCGCCGATCGCCCATGCACACTCATTTGCCGACTCCAGCATCATACCGTAAAGACATTCTTCCATGGTCATCTGTTCCGCTACATCACGGCTGATATGAGAAGTATCGCCTTCGTTACCATATACAGCTTCTTTTGAAAAGGTGACGATCTCATCCAAAGAACTGTTTTCCACCGCCAGCAGCGCTGTCATGATCTTTGTGATACTGGCAGGATAATTCTGCTCGTGCATGTTCCGCTCATACAGGATCGTACCTGTCGAAATATCCATCACACACATGGAAGGCGCATCCACTTGTGGCATATCAGGCCACACTTCCTCTGCGGAAACAGGAATCACAAAATTTATCACACATAGAAAAGCCATCAGAAGACAGGCTATCATTGTTTTTCTTTTTTTCATAATTTCCTCTAATTTTGTCTTGATTTTAGTTTTTTCCTATTTTAGTATAATATCCGAGAATATGTTACGCAAGACTTTTTTTAAGGAGAAAACTACGCCATGAGACTTCGAAATATACCCGGAGCAGATGCTGCCGTGGCAGCCTGCCCCTATGTCATTGATGAGCCCGCAGCCCTGCGCGGGAACTGGAATGCGCATTTTGAAAAAAAACAACCCATCCACATTGAAGTAGGAATGGGAAAAGGTCAATTCCTCTTTGGACAGGCATCCGCGCATCCGGACATCAACTACATCGGAATCGAACGATACACAAGCGTATTGCTTCGTGCGATCCAAAAGATCGATCCGGAAAACCAGCCGAAAAATCTGCTTTTTGTCTGTATGGATGCTGCGGATCTTCCGGAAGTATTTGCACCCGGTGAAATATCTAAGATCTATCTGAATTTTTCAGATCCCTGGCCAAAGGATCGCCACGCACGCAGACGTCTGACATCCTCAGAGTTTTTCGCACGCTATGATCAGATTCTGATACCCGATGGAACGATCGAATTTAAAACCGATAATCGCGGACTATTTGATTTTTCCTTAGAGGAGATCGGTTCCTCCGAAATCTGGAAAGTAACGGAACACACCTTTGATCTGCACCATACACCGGAAATGTTCGTCGGTAATATTATGACCGAATATGAAGAAAAGTTTTCATCTCAGGGCAATCCCATCTGCAAATTGATCGCCGCACGAAAATAAAAATGTCGCATAGGATAAAGAAAAAGCAGTTCATCCTATGCGACATCATTTTTTTCATTCCTGTAAACGGCGGCACTGCCGCTGTAATCAATTGCAAGAGCGCTTTGAATGCATTCACCGCGCTTTTTTAGAGATCATCAAACTGTTAAACTGTGTGTAATCTTACACTCAGATCCTCCCGCCGCTTCACAAAATAGGTCACATACCAATCCCGCACCGGTGTAGGCTTAAAAAACAGCGGCGAACAGCTACTTTTCAGATGAAGTTCGGGCTTCACCCTTCCGGTCACAAAGATCGAAGTCGGTCCACATGCCCCGCCAATCACCGACACCGAAGAAGCAGCCACGGAACTGTTCCCTTTCGCGATGGGGGAATCACCTTCTTCGCATGCTTTTAAGCAAAATTGATCCGAACCTGCCTCCGGTTCAACCGAATAACAGACCGTTTCAAAATACTTTGGATACAACATCTCCGGTTCGCCGTCTCTCCGGATGCGGTTCATCTGTTCCAAATGCTCTTTTGGCAGTTCATTCGCCTCGATATGGTCAATCAATAACTTGTAGTTTTCTCCGGTCACAGGGTGTACAAGGGGAATCTCCTGGATTCCTCCGGTCAGTGTAAAATGCTCGCCCGGCACATGTACATCCTGTTCATACAAGATGGCAGTGAGACCGGACAAATCTTTCGTATGTCCCTCATCCCACAGAAAATGTGCGCGGAAAATACTGTAAGCAAAGGCTTCATCCAACCCATAATGCGCCATACAAGACAGTGCCACCGGATCATTATTTGCCGCGGTTTTTGCTTCATCGGAATCCTGCTCTGCCTCCGGATCAAAAGGCATATAAGGCAGTCCACTGCTTCCCTGACATCTCAATTTGGTTTCTCCCCGTTTCACACGCAGCAGCACATTCGGTGCCGACGGATTTTCCAGTTGCATGCGCTCAAATAATTCCTCATCAAATTCATTCTCCAGACCTGCTGCCCGAAACTTTCTCACAAACTCTGCCAGTTCTTTTGGATCCGTCTGCTTACAATAATCGATCACAAGACCTTTTTCGCATGTATACACGGACAGGATCTTCCA
>CAMBUC010000051.1 GCA_945871045.1 uncultured bacterium | reverse complement strand
TTGTTTATGGCATGCCGCGGGCGATCGCAGAGGCTGGTTATGTAGATGAAGTAGTTCCGCTAGAATCGATTGCAAAAACGATCATTAAAAAAGTGGGGGTAAAATAAAATGGATGTAAGTCAGTATCTTGAGATTTTTATCGATGAGACAAGTGAGCATATCCAGAGTTTGAGTGACAATATTATGGCACTGGAAAGTGATCCTGAAAATAAGGATGTGGTGAATGAAATTTTCCGTGCTGCTCACTCATTAAAGGGAATGGCCGGTACGATGGGCTTTAAGCGCATGCAGCACATGACCCATGATATGGAAAATGTGTTTCAGGAAGTTCGTAATGACACGATCAAAGTAGACAGTAACATGATCGATCTGTTGTTCCAGTGTCTGGATGCCATCGAGGGTTATCTTGCGATCATCAAAGAGACATCTGATGAGGGAACAAATGATAACGAAGCGATCATCCGTCAATTAAACGGATTTTTACAAAGCGCTGAGAGTGCATCGGCAAGTAACAGTGCAGCATCGGCACCGGCTTCTGCTGCTCCGGCAGAAGAGGCATCGGAAGAGGAAGAAAAGAAATTCTTAACACTTGAACTGGATGCAAAAGACAAAAAGAAATTACAGGATGAGTTTCTTACAGGAAAACCGATTTATGGGATGACTGTTTATATCTGCAATGACTGCCTTTTAAAGGCTGCCCGCGCATTCCTTGTATTTAAGGCGGTTGAAGAGTTTGCTGAGATTCTTGTCTATGAGCCCAGTTCTCAGGATATTGAAGATGAAAAGTTTGAGAATGACTTTAGCATATTCTTTACTACAGATGAAGCCCTCGATAAAGTAGTTGCAGCAGCAAAGGCTGTATCTGAGATCAGGGACGTGACAGCGGAAGTGATCACGGAGAAGTTTTTGGATGAATCCGGTGCGGAAGCATCACCTGTTGAAGAGAAAAGTGTTCAGGAAGCACCGGCAGTTCCTGCGGAGACAACCCCTGTGAAGCCGGCAGCAAGCGCAGCAAGTAATGCGGCAGTTCCCAAGAAGCAGGCTGGAAAACCGGTTACAAGCCGCACGGTTCGTGTAGATATCGAAAAATTGGATGCTCTTATGAATCAGGTAAGTGAGTTGATCATTGCAAAGAACTCCCTTGTTTCCCTGAGTTCAAATTCCGGAGCCGGGGCACAGAACCAGTCGTTCCAGGAACAGATTGAATATTTGGAGCGCATCACCACAGGTTTGCATGAGTCTGTTATGAAGGTTCGAATGGTTCCGATCGAGAGTGTTGTGAATAAGTTCCCTCGTATGATCCGTGATCTTTCAAGAAATCTGAACAAGAAGATGGAACTCATCATGTCCGGTGAGGAGACAGAGTTAGACCGTACAGTAGTTGACCAGATCGGTGATCCGTTACAGCATTTACTTCGTAATTCCGCTGACCATGGTCTTGAGAGCGCAGCACTTCGTAAGGAGCGCGGCAAGCCGGAGACCGGAACGATTACGTTAAAAGCGTTTCAGGAAGGAAATAACGTCATCATCGAGGTTGGCGATGATGGAAACGGAATTGATACCGAGGCTGTAAAGCAGAAAGCCATCGATCGTGGTATCATTACTGCAGAGCAGGCAGAAAACTTATCTCAGAAAGAGATCATTGATTTCCTGTTTATGCCCAGTTTCTCCATGGCAAAGAAAATTACAGATATTTCCGGCCGTGGTGTTGGACTTGATGTTGTAAAATCAAATATTGAGGCATTAGGCGGAGATGTTGAGGTAAAGAGTGTATATGGAGAAGGATCTATCTTTACCGTTCGTTTACCTCTTACGCTTGCGATCATTCAGGCACTTATGGTTATCATCGGAGATGAAAAATATGCGATCGCCCTTGGATCGATCGTTAGTATCGAGGATATTCCGATCACAGATATCAAGTATGTAGAGGCTAAAGAAGTGATCAACATGCGTGGTACGGTCATTCCTATCATCCGTTTGAATCAGCTTTTAGACATCGCACCCCCGGAGGAAGAACAGGAGAGTTTAACGATTGTTATTATTTCCAAGGGTGAGAAGCAGGTTGGTCTTGTTGTAGATGATCTGATGGGCCAGCAGGAAATCGTTATCAAGTCACTCGGAAGTTTCATCGATAATTCCACTAAGATCATCAGCGGTGCGACCATCCTTGGTGATGGCGAGGTTGCTTTGATCCTTGATGTGAATACACTGATGTAAGGGGGAATGGATAAGATGGCAGCATATATTGAAGCAAATAGCAATGATGTAGCAGAGGAAAAAAAGCAGTTTATTGCCGTAAAACTTACAAGTGAAGTTTATGGTATTGATATAGGATATGTGGATACGATCGTCCGTATGCAGAAAATTACCCGTGTTCCGAAGGCTCAGAGTTATTTTAAGGGCGTTATCAATCTTCGTGGTGAGATCGTACCTGTTATGAGCATTCGTTTGAAGATGGGATTTGCAGACGATGTGTTTACAAATGCAAGCCGTATCATTATTTTGAAGATCGAGGATCAGGGGAAATTAGGCGTGATCGTTGATGAAGTCAAGGAAGTTGTAAATCTTGGCGAGGGAGAGATTGACAAGCCCAGTCATGATACAAAGGAGAACAAGCATTCCTTCATTAACGGCATTGGAAAAAATGGGGAGGATCTGATCTCGCTGTTTGATATCAATGCACTGACAGAAGAGAATTAGATAGCAAAATGACAATAGATTGTCTGTATTCAGACAATCTATTGTTGATTCATTGAAAGGTATAGTTGCATGGGAAAATTTTCATTTGACAATGTAAATAGTATGTATATGGATGTACTCAAAGAATTGGGTAACATCGGTGCAGGAAATGCTACGACAGCAATTGCCTCCATGTTAAATCTGACGATTGACATGAAGGTTCCGAAAGTAGAATTAAAGGCTGTAGAGGATTTGGGCGGAGCGATCTGTCCGGAGGAGGAGACGATCGTAGGGATCTTTTTGGAAGTTCAACACGATATCTCGGGCAGCATGATGTTTTTAATGCGGTTGGATTCTGCACATTATCTTGTGGATCGGTTAATGGGAGGTATGGGAGGTTTCTCGGAAGATGAAACAATGTTTTCCGAGATGGAACTTTCAGCAATGAAGGAAATCGGAAATATCATTGCAGGCTCCTATCTTTCCGCTTTATCGACGATGACAAATCTTGTGATCACACCGTCCATTCCTTACATATCAGTAGACATGGCGGCGGCGATCCTGAGTGTGCCGGCGATCCAATTCGGGCAGTTTGGCGATAATGCATTACTTATTGAGACGGAGTTTGGTGACGATGTGATGATCGAAGGATATTTCATCCTGTTGCCGGATGAGGATTCTTACGATAAGATCTTGCAGTCGCTTGGCATTTTAGTTTAAGGGGAAGTCAGGAATATTTAATGGGAGTATTAATTAAAGTTGGAATGGCAGACTTGAAAACGGCCAAGAGCCCGGATGTTCTAACAACGCTTGGGCTTGGTTCTTGTATCGGGATTGCTTTGTGGGATCCAACAACAAAGATCGGAGGGCTGGCGCATGTGATGCTGCCGGACAGTACAAAGATCAGAAATAACAACAATATTGCAAAATTTGCCGATACCGGGATAACAGAACTTGTTAGGCAAATGGAAGAATTGGGCGTGTCAAGAAGACGTTTGGTCGCAAAGATCGCAGGGGGAGCCCGAATGTTCGAGGTGGCATCTTCTACATCGGTAGGAAATATCGGAGAAAAAAATGCAATCGCTTCCAAACAAAAATTAAAGGAACTTGGCATTCCAATTCTTGCGGAAGATACCGGCTTAAATTACGGTCGAACGGTAGAACTGAACTGTGAAAATGGTGATTATGTGATCAAGGCTGTGGGAAAACCGGTGAAAACAATCTGATCGTATGGGTTACTTGTGGAAAAAATTTTATTGGAGGGCTTTTATGAATACAAAGCCGATTCCTGCAATTATTATGCTGACGGCTGGATTTGTTACCTGTGTGATAGGGATCCTTCAGCATTATAGTTTTGGAGTATTTGTTAAGACACTGTTTCTGATTCTGGTTGGTTTTTACATTTTAGGCGGAATTGTAAAATTCGTATTGGACAAGGGGTTTGTTGTGATGGATGATCCTTTGGCCGATTATGATGGCATGGAATTTGATGAAGATCTCATCGATTCCATGGTCATGACAGAGGATGACTATTAGGGCGATTACAGAGACAGACAGGAATATAGAAAACGGGAAATTTGCAGATGAAAGCAGTATCAAGAGAACAACTGTGGGATCGTTATCGACGTGTGCCGAGCCCGGAACTTAGAGAACAGATCATAATTGAATATGCGCCGCTTGTAAAACTTGTGGCAGGACGTCTCAATATGTATCTTGGTTATAATGTGGAATACGAAGATCTGGTCAGTTATGGTGTTTTTGGTCTGATCGATGCCATCGACAAATTTGACATGACAAAGGATGTAAAGTTTGAGACCTATGCTTCTTTGCGCATTCGCGGTGCGATCTTAGACCAGATCCGGAAGATGGACTGGATTCCACGTACGGTGCGTCAAAAACAGAAAAAGATGGACGAAGCGATCAAAGTGATCGAGGCACGTACGGGCAGGACGGCCAGCGATGAAGAGATCGCGGCGGAATTGGGACTTTCTGAGGATGAATTGTTGGGTTGGCAGTCACAATTAAAGGTGACGAATGTGGTATCCCTCAATGAATATGTAGAACAGGGCTCCGAACCGGTGATGGAAACGAGGGGGAATTCCCATTTTATTCAGCCGGAGGAAATGGTAGAGCAGGCAGAGTTGAAGGAAATGCTTGCAAAATCCATGGAGCAGCTTACCGAAAAAGAGTCCAAAGTGATTTTGCTGTATTATTATGAAGAGATGACGTTGAAGGAGATCAGCCGAATCTTGGAAGTTTCCGAATCCCGCGTATCGCAGTTACATACAAAAGCATTGTCAAAGATGCAAAAGACAATGGGAAGTTATATGGGAATATTAACAAAAATCTAGAGGTGATTATATGTCTGTACGGCCGGTGGATTTTAATGGAATGATGCAGAATCAACACAATGTATCAACTGTGAAGCACGGTGAAGATCAAAAATCTCAGCTTCTTCAGAATCAGGCGTCTTTGACTGTCTCCAAGCATGAAGAGGCTGCTTCTCGTCAAGTTGTGCAAAAGGACGATCTGAATAAAGAAGAATATCGATTTGATGCCAGAGACGGCAGCAAAAATGAGTATCATGACAATCGTAAAAATAAACAGAAAAAGCAGAAAGAAAAAAAAGAGGACGGTCATGTGCGGATCAAGGGAATGTCCGGTGGCTTTGACATGACGGTCTGATAGCAGCAGGAGATCATCGATGACAGCAATAGAGGTTGCATTACTACTGATAGGAGTCGTATTCATATTAGCCAGTTTTTTTATTGTAGAAAAACTTTCTCCAACGGAATTATCCCGTGTTGCGGAACTTTCGGAGGAAGAACTTCGGATCGTTATGGATCGTGAACTGGGGTCTGCGGGTGCAAAGATCACAGATATGGCTGACCATGCGGTAGATCTTTCCATCGATCAGATCCAACGCAAGATGGAAAAAGATACGAATGAAAAGATTATGGCGATCAGTGAGTATTCAGATACCGTAATGAATCAACTCCAGAAAATGAACCATGAGGTGACATTTCTTTATAGTATGCTCGGAGACAAGCACAATGAATTAAATGAAAGCATGACAAAACTGAATGCCCTGCGTTTGGAATGTCAGGAACTGTGCGATGAAACCTTATCTCTCCAACAGGCCTATGAAGAATTAAGAAATCAGCCGGTTATGGATATGACTGAGGTTGAAACAGTAAATCGCGTGGAAGAGGTTCCCGTTCAGCCGGAAGTTTCCGAACAGGCAAGTGTGGATCCGGCATCTACCGAAACCGCAGAAGAGACAGGTGGAGGAAGTATAAAGGATGAAATCTTAAAGCGTTACAGTGCCGGTGAGGAAATCAATAATATCGCACGGGATTTAAGTCTTGGTTACGGCGAAGTAAAATTGATCGTAGAACTGTATAAAGGGGAAATAAGTCTGTGAAATTAAAGTATTATCTGCGTGGTGTCGGATTCGGCATGATCATAGCCACATTGGTCTTAATGGTTGCCTTTACAGTCCATCGGGAACAGCCCCTTACGGATGATGAGATCATTGCCAGGGCAACAGCACTTGGAATGGTAAAAGCAGAAGAATTGCCGACAAGTGAAAAACTTTCAGATTCAAAACTTACGGATTCGAAAGAGACAAAACAAGAATCTGAGGCAGAGGAAATCAGTGATCAGAAACAAGAACCGGAAATCGTTGATGTCCAAAAGGAATCGGATGATAAAACCAATGCGAAAGAGGAAAAAGAAGTTGTCGAACAGGTGGAGATTACCATCGTTGGCGGAGAGTATTCCGATAAAGTGTGTAAGAAATTAAAAAAAGCCGGTCTGATCGAGGATGTTGATGACTTTAATAAATATCTTTCTAAAAGCGGCTATGACAATCTGATCCAGCCAGGCAATTATGTCATTCCCATGGGTTCGGATTATGATGCCATCATAAAGATCATTACGGAACGGAAAGATAAAAAGAAACAATAAAGAATCGTATTTTTTAGGGAAAAGCGCTTGCATTCTGCAGGCGCTTGTGTTATATTTGAAAAGCTTATGAAAATAAAACACACAGACGGATCACAGTTTTGGTGCCGAGAGGTGAAGCGGTGGCGGGAGGTCTGTGGAAGAACAAACCAAATGGAGGTAAAAAAATGAGCGTAATTACAATGAAACAGTTACTGGAAGCAGGTGTTCACTTTGGACATCAGACAAGAAGATGGAACCCGAAAATGGCTCCTTACATTTACACCGAGCGTAACGGCATCTACATCATCGACTTACAGAAGTCTGTAGGAAAGGTTGATGAGGCTTATAACGCAGTTGCTGATATCGCAGCAAACGGTGGAACCATCCTTTTCGTAGGAACCAAGAAGCAGGCTCAGGATGCCATCAAGACAGAGGCAGAGCGTTGTGGAATGTATTATGTAAACGAGAGATGGTTAGGTGGTATGCTGACCAACTTCAAGACGATCCAGAGCCGTATCAAGAGATTAAAAGATATTGAGCGTATGCAGGAAGATGGTACATTTGATGTGCTTCCCAAGAAGGAAGTGATCGCTCTTAAGAAAGAGTTAGAGAAACTTCAGAAGAACCTTGGCGGAATCAAAGAAATGAAGAAGATTCCCGATGCTATCTTCATCGTAGATCCCAAGAAGGAGCGCATCTGCGTACAGGAGGCTCATACATTAGGTATTCCCCTGATCGGTATCGCCGATACAAACTGTGATCCTGAAGAGTTAGATTATGTGATCCCCGGAAATGACGATGCGATCCGTGCCGTTAAGTTGATCGTTTCTAAGATGGCAGACGCTGTTGTAGAGGCAAATCAGGGTGCAGCAGAGGATGTTGTTTACGAAGGCGAAGATGTTGCTGAGGAAGCAGTAGAGGCATAATTTAACGACAATAGATTTGGAGGAAAAAATCAATGGCTATTACAGCAGGAATGGTAAAAGAACTGCGTGAGATGACCGGCGCAGGTATGATGGATTGTAAGAAAGCATTAAATGAGACAAATGGTAATATGGATGAGGCTGTTGAGTTCTTAAGAAAGAACGGACAGGCAAAGGCTGAGAAGAAAGCCAGCCGTATTGCAGCTGAGGGTCTTTGTACTGTCGCTGTTGAGGGTGACGACACCGCTGCAGTTGTAGAGGTTAACTCTGAGACAGACTTCGTTGCAAAGAACGAGACATTCCAGACTTTCGTGGCTTCTGTTGCAAAGCAGGCAGTTGCTTCAGATGCAGCAGATATGGACGCTTTCATGGCAGAGCAGTGGGTTGAGGATTCTTCCAAGACTGTATCAGAGGCTCTTGTTGAGAAGGTTGCAGTGATCGGTGAGAACTTAAAGATCCGTCGTTTTGAGAAGGTATCAGAGCCTAACGGATGTGTTGTTACTTATGTACATGGTGGTGGAAGAATCGGCGTTATCGTTGATGCTGAGACGACTGTTGTAAACGACACAGTAAAAGAGGGCTTAAAGAATATTGCAATGCAGATCGCTGCATTAGCTCCTAAGTATGTATCACGTGAAGAAGTTAGCGCTGATTACATCGCTCATGAGAAAGAGATCTTACTTGCTCAGATCATGAACGATCCGAAGGAATCTCAGAAGCCTGAGAAGGTGATCAACGGAATGATCGAAGGCCGTGTAAGCAAAGAGTTAAAGGAGATCTGTCTGGTAGATCAGGTTTACGTTAAGGCTGAAGACGGAAAGCAGACAGTTGGCAAGTATATTGAACAGCTTTCTAAGGAAGTTGGAGCAGACGTTAAAGTGAAGAAGTTTGTTCGTTTTGAGACAGGTGAAGGACTTGAGAAGAAGAACGAAGACTTTGCAGCAGAAGTAGCTGCTCAGATGAACGCATAAGCGTAATTTAGAACAAACATAATCATGAAATAACGAAATCCTGTGATTGGTTTATCCGGTCACAGGATTTTTCTTGTCGTATAGGAAACTTCGTCTCCTATACGACAAAAGCCTCCGGCAGGATGCGCACCTCGCGGAGATGAAGTATATGCTTCGCATACCGCTCGGGCGCGAAGAATGCGCAAAGCGCATTCTTTTTTGTCATGTAACCAGAGGAAACTGCCGGTGACAGTATCTGTAAGCAGTTTGCTTCAGTTCGTTATTTTTGGTATTGATATTACAGATGCTTTCCTACATCATGCTACTAAAGGAGGAAAAGATATGCACGAACTGGGAATTGTTTTTCACATTGTAAAGATGGCAGAAAATATTGCGCAGGAAAACCATGCAGAAAAAGTGGGGAAGGTGGTCCTTCAGATTGGTGAGGTGTCCACTATAATCCCGCATTATCTGCAGGACTGCTGGAAATGGAAATGTTCCAAGAGTCAATTGATGGATGGCTGTGAACTGGAGATAGAGACCATTCCTGCCATTACCTTCTGTGAAGATTGTGAAGAGACCTATAGAACAGTTGAACATGGGAAAATTTGTCCGTATTGCGGAAGCGAGCATACATATCTGGTACAGGGCAATGAGCATCAGATGAAAGAGATAGAAGTTATTTGATAGAAAGAGTGATTGGTTATGCATATGGCAGATGTTCTGTTTTCCATCGCGACCATTCTCTCCATGACACCGGATATTATATTGATGGATGAACCTTCAGTGGTGTTGGAGGAAAAGAACAGGAGCAATCTGATCCATATTTTGAATCAGTTCGATCATCTGAAAAAATAACGCCCCATGATTTGGGATTGGTTATACCAAATACCAATATTGAATTTTGAAGATATTGATATAAAAATAAGCGTAAAATAGTGAATAATAGATCAAAAAACTATTATAAATTGACAAATATTGTGCACAACATTATAATGATAATTGAATTGAAATAACTGGTACAACCAATTATACTTCTGTGTTAGGGGAAACGAATGAGAGAAGTAATAGGGGGTGTATCTATTTAAGAAAGAAAAGGACTGTTGCAAAACAGTCCTTTTTCTTTATAATAATAGGAAGAGAATTGGTTATTGGACATACCAGATTGAAACGAGGAGAAATATGATGGAATTTCAGAAAATCAGCTCACCGTCGCTGCGGGAATTATTTGTTGAGCAGCTTCAGCATATGATTCTTTCGGGAAAACTTAAGATTGGAGAAAAACTGCCGCCGGAGAGGCGGCTGGCAGAAATGATGCAGGTCAGCAGAGCCGTTGTAAATGGTGGAATCACGGATCTTGAGAAGATGGGATTTCTGGTAGTAAAGCCAAGGAGCGGTACGTATGTGGCTGATTACAGAAGAAGAGGGACGATCAATACGCTTCTATCGATTATGAAATATAATGGAGGGCGTATCCGCAATGAGGAAATCCGATCGATTTTTGAGGTGAGGATTGCACTGGATACGTTGGCGGCAAAATTATGTATTGGCCGTATCACCGATGAAGAAGTGGAACTTCTTCTGGGCAAAGTGAACGGGATTCGTGAAGCAGACAATGTATCCGGTGCGATTCAGGCCGCTTTTGAATTCCAGCATGAATTTGCCCTTATGTCCGGGAATACTTTGATTCCGCTGATATTCCAGTCCTTTAAAGCACCTGTTTTCACCATGTGGGAGCGCTTCTGTGATTTGCATGGTGTGCAGGCATTGTATGAGAGTAATTACACAATGTGGTCTCATATACGCGGCAGGGACACTGATGGAGCGGTGTCGTGGATTGAGACCTCCATGGGCAACTGTATCGATGGTGACTGGCAGATTTATTATGATTGAAACATTCTCAAACCCCGGCAGAACTGGGGAGACTCG
>CAMBUC010000050.1 GCA_945871045.1 uncultured bacterium | reverse complement strand
ATATTTGATATTGTTGGACAGACCGCTGGCAGAACGCATGAATGTTTGGGTGTCTGCTTCACCGGTCGCCATCAGGGCAGAGGTCTCAAACAGTTCCACCGGAGTTTGGATGCCCATCTGCTCCACAGCCTGACTGTACATGGACAGATTGCTCCGGTCGATTCCGGCCAAGACGATCTTTTCCAACTGCTGCTCAATCTGATGCGCCTGCATGAACTGAATGATCTGGCTGACGGATTTTGCCACGTCAGAGGCATAGCCTTCCGTTTCCTGCTCATGGAAACTACGCATATTTTTGTAATAGTAAAATGCGCCGTCGATCCACAGGATCGTGGTGAGAATACTGCTGTCTGCAATGATCAGTGCAAAGGTCTCCGATACGGTTCCCACGGTCATCGCCGTCAGGCCGATCAGGCTTCCTTCGCCGGATACGATGCTTTTTAACTGGATCCCGATCTCATGGAAAATGTCCATATAATCTTTGATGAACTCCGGCTCAATACTTTCTGCGTAGAGCCGTTTTGTCTTTCCCTTTGAACCGCCCAGCGGAAGATAACTGTACAGGCAATTTTCTTTTCTGATATCTGCAAACTCGCGCTGAATGAAATCTCTCGTCTTTTTCTCGTTCAGTTCCGGCATCTCGATGGACTTTCCCGTAAACTTGTTGCTGTTTACAACTAATACCACGTCCTTACGGGGAAGTTTATGGGCATCCCAGAACCCCTTCATGAATTCCACAAATAACTCGGTATCCATGACAAGTCCGTTGATGATACTGCCTTCCGGCGCTTCCCCTTCATAACATTGCTGCACACAGATTTTTCGGTTTTTCATGCTTCCGATGACAACCTGAACCATTTGGTTGCCCAGATATATGACTGTGCTCATATACACTCCTCTTTTCTTTTCTAAAAACTAATAGGAATCTGAAATCTGCTGATAAGAACCATAGATCGGCTGGATCACTGCGATGACGATAAAGCCTACCACCACCGCCATGACTACGATCATGACCGGTTCCAGATAGGAAACTAATTTACTCAGCGCCATATCGGAATCGAACTCCATCTGATCAGCAATGGATGTCAGCATATGATCCAAAGAACCTGTCTCCTCACCTACCATAATAGACGATGTGAGTTTGCGTGTAAAGCCGTCAACTTTACCGATTGCCTCGCTGAGATTACTGCCGTTTCGGATATCAGCGATCACCTGCTCAAACTGGCTTTCGATATATGTATTTCCAATCGTCGTCTTCGAGATCTGCAGACAGTTCATCATGGAAATACCTGCGGAGTACAGACTGGATAAGGTTCTTGCAAATCGCGCGGTATAGATGACCCGACGCAGTTTTCCCACCACCGGCAGATACAGTTCCGCTTTATCTCTGTAATAGCGCATTTTCGGAATGGAAAAAAGCGCCTGAATAAACAAATACACGCCGATCGCCACCAAAAGCAGCACATACCAGCGGGTCTTCACAAAACCGCTGACGCTCAAAAGAATGGTGGTTGCCACCGGCAGGGACTCCATCTGCGCGAACAGATCCTCAAACTGCGGGATCACATAGCCCATGATAATGGCTACAACGGCTACGATCAGTACACACAGTATCTTGGGATACGTCATGGAACTTTTGATCTTCTGATTTAACCTGTATTCTTTATCATAATGCTGCGCCAGCTGTGCCGCCGTCTGATCCAGATTGCCGCTGGTTTCGGAACTTCGAAGCATATTGATAAACAGGGGTGGGAAAAAATCTCCCTGTTCCGCCAACGCATCTGAAAACGCCGTTCCCGAACGCACCTGTTTCAACACAGCCTCATAGACCTCCCGATCCTTCGCCTTCAAAGACTCATCCTCGGAAATGATCTTTAACGCCTTTACAAGGGTAACGCCGGAACCGATCAATTCGCTGATGTTTCTCGAAAATTCTGACAAAGCATTGGACTTGATCCGCTTGATGCGCTTTGTCTTCGTCACCTTTTTTGCCTTGACAAGATATTTATTATCCGCCTTTAGTTTTTCATGCAGATCCTGTTCATCTCTGGCCGGAAGAACACCGGAAATCTTTTTTCCTTTCTCGTCCTGCGCCCTATATTTGTAATAATCCACGAAAAGTCTCCCTTCTTTCCACCGTCATATACGGTCGCTGTTCTTAAAGCAATGCGCCTGTCATCTGCAAATAGCGATCCACCAGAAGCGTCCCCATGCCGCCAAAGGCTGACAATGCCACCCCCAGGCCCAAAAAGGGGCCAAAGGCAAAATGATCTTTCCGGTCTTTTTTCTTTGCTGCCAGCAAGTAGATCCCATAAGTTCCGCCAAAGAGCAGACCGATCAAAAATGCCGCCACCGTTCCCTTCCAACCCAGCAGCAGGCCCGCCGCTGCCATCATTTTTATATCGCCGGCGCCAAAGCCCCCCGGTACAACAAGTACCACCAAAAACATCGGAAGGCTGATGCAGAAAAAACCGATCAGACGCTCCAGAATCGTCGCCCCCGGCATGGTAAAATAGGATATCACGCCCAGTAGTCCAAGGGCAAGATTCAGTTGGGGCGGTATGATCTGTGTGTTCCAGTCGATCACTGAGATCGCAGTCAATAAACCAAATAAAAGAAGTAACGTCAATGTCTGCAGCCCAAATCCAAAGCAAGCCAGAGCTGCTATGGAAAACAGGATGCCGATCAGAAGAAACACTATCATCCCGTTCCTCCCTCAACCGGAAAATCAATTCGTTCTGCATTGACACATTTGATATAGGAAGTCGTCGTATAATCCCCATACCGGTCACTATGCAGCACCAATGTCATCTTTACTACGTTGGAAGGATAATCGGCTCCGGGATCATCAAATGTCAGTTCCTTCACCGTATATCCCATATATGCCTTGGCATCAAACCGCCAATCCACTGCCTTGTACTTTACCGCTCCATGTTCCGTCACTTCATCATAATGGATGTTCATGTACATACCCTTTTGGGAGCCGTCGGAAAAGGTCTGTGGCGAAGCAGAGATCGTGACTTTACTGCCGGTTTTATCCATCAGATAGATACTGTCAATACGGATTCCCCCTTCGGAGACGATGACGTTTTTTGTGACTTTCGGATCCGGCCCCAAGGAACCTTCGATCTGTGCCACGATCTTGTTGGAGATGATCGTGGACACCTGCAAACCATTGGAACTGCCACTGGCCTGATAGTAGATCCGCATGACATAAATGATGACTCCCGATGCAGCCACCAGAAAGATGCCCAGCAGCGCAAAGGTAACGATCAGTTCTACCAGCGTCACACCGCTGTCATTCTGTTTTTTTATGATATTTCGTATGTTCGTTACGATGTTTTTCAATGTTTCGATATCCTTATTTGATATAATAAAAGGTCATGGTAAGACTTTCCTCCTGGGCCTCCTCATCCAGCAGGGTGTCTGTGGACACCTGATACAGTTTTGCCGATGTGAAGGAGAGTCCACCGCCCGCTGCAGCCGGCATACCCGTATCCGGCACAAGGGAGAGGTTTGTCTCCACCGGAGTTCCTGTTACAGACGTCTTGTACAGCGCTGCCTGCAAGGACTCTTCCGCCCTTCTTAAATCCACGGAACGCATGACCATATTGGACGATAAGGCGATGATCCCGCTGAGCATGCCCATGATCAGAAGCAGCAGTACAAATCCCATCAGCACTTCCACCATTGTCATGCCGGCATCATTCCCCTTTAATCTGATTCGCTGAAACTGTTTTTTTCAGACTTATGTTTCTTTTTTCGTATTTGATTCCATACTTGCTGTTTCATTCTCCGGCCTCTCCTCCTGTTTCTCCACCGGTCTCGCCACCGGTCTCTCCTCCGGTTTCACCTTCGGACTCTTCCGACGGAAAGACTACCTGAAAAGCAGGATGATCCGATTCCATCACATAATACTGTACATCACGGTCCGTTTCGTTTCCCCGTATGCATTTGATCGTCGCATGAACCGTATGAAGAACCGTTATGGTTCCGTCGCCGGTATCATCCTCCGAATGATCCGCATCCTCCGCATCAATCGTCCCACCATAGACTCCGTTTTGCGTATAAGTCAATGTGACAGACAACCGATAGGCACCGATCGTTCCGCCATCATCCAGATTTAGTTTTAATTCGGTAAGACCGGTGGGATCTGCTCCCTGCGCCTGCCCTGCATCGTTTCCGGCAACGGTACTGACCCATCTTCCCGCGCGGATCTGCTCCGACAGATATTCCGATAATTCCGACTGGGGATCTGACAGTTCCCGTCCGATGGTCTCCGCCAGCCCCTGGGCCAGTATCTTACACTGTTTTCGCCCGGTCTGTCTGGCAGTCTGGGAAAAAAGCGAATAGGACAACATCATCAGGGACAAACAAAAGGCCAGTACCACCGCTCCGACGATCAGGACCATGACCATTGCCACGCCCGAATCATTTGTTTTCTTTGTTTTCCGAGGTCTCACCGCTTTCATCATCAGACAACACTGTCTCATCTGATCCGCTTCCTCCTTCCTCCACGATCATGCTGCCGGAAACATGGTCATACCTGTTTCCGATCTGTAAATCAACCAGTTTTCCATGGGCTGTACAACTGACGGATGCATCATTAACCACGTAGTTCAGATCCACCGGACCATCCGCTTTTCCGATGATGCCGCCAACGGCACTGTCAGCCGTACAATTTTGAAGCAGGATCTGCCAGTTCTTTCCGGTGGAGAGGAGGTGTTCTTTCTTTTTGTCATCCTCATAACCGGATACGATTCCACTGCCACCATTGTAACCAACAATTCCACCCACGGCGCCGCCGGAAACCCCGATGACCTTTACGTCACCCTTTGAGGGATCCAGACTTCCGCAAGCCAGAACACTTCCTGCGTTATATCCCACAATGCCGCCGATGAAAGCACCTTCTGATGCAGCGGAAACCGTCACATGGTCGATCCGGCAATCGCGAATGATGCCGGTAGCGGTATTCTGGGCTGCAATGCTTCCCACCACCGCGGCTCCGCTGACTGTCACATGGAAAACATTACAGTCCTGGATCGTGCCTTCATTCACTTCACACAGACCCGGCAGATCAATGGCAGCCCCCGATACCGTATAGTCCTCCAGCAGGGCATCCACATCATTATAGCCGACAATTCCGCCCGCATATTTTTGGCCGGTCCGATAACAGGTGAGCACCAGTTCCCCGCCCTTTTGGACGTTTTTATCATTTGCCGCCAGTTGTCCCTTTTTATTAATGGTTCGAATCGTATTTCCCAACATTCCGTTGTTATAACCGGCAATATTTCCGGAATAATCACCCAAAATCAGGTTCTCGAAGTATTTGTCTGCCGCTTCTGCATTGATATCGCTGTTACAGTTATAGATCCATCCGGTATTGTATCCGGTGATGCCCCCGGCAAACCCATGGACAGCCACGGTCACTCCGTGATTTGTCCAGTTGGAAAGTTTCATCAACAGACTTCCGCCGGAAACAGGAGCCACGATTCCTTTCATCTGATCCGGATCTTTATATTTTTTCGGTGTTTTTTCCTCAAGGATGATGCTTTCTTTCTTGGAATCCTTTTCATCAAATATGGCATTGCAGCCAAGGATTCCGCCGGCATAATCATACGCCACCACATGATTGTGATTCTCACCTAACCCGCCATCCAATGTGCCGTCAAAATCATCCGAACCGCCGGCAGCCACACCCGCAAATTCGGCAGTGCCGGCATTCGCTCCTACGATACCGCCGACATAACGGTAACCGAAAACACATCCGACAGTTCCGTCCTCCGGTTTTGTAGAACAGTTCTTGATCTCTCCAAAATAATTGTATCCTACGATACCGCCGACATAGTTTCCTTTTAACACCTGCTTTTGATATTCCGGGTCGGTGATGCGGTCAGTAAAGGCTTTCAACTCCGCTTCTTCAAAGGTGGGGGCACCGGTGCAGGATTCTATGATGATCTTCTGCATGTTGCCCGTGTTGCCGCCACCGTTTTCTTTTCCATCCTGATTGTAGATGTAACCAACGATCCCTCCGATAAAGCGGACCTCATCCGGATCATCTGTTTGACCCACCGCAACAATCGCGCCCTCCGATACCGGCGCATAGATCTCCTTTAAATCCGAACTGTTCTGTCCGGCCACCACACCATAATTATGACAATCGCGAATGGTGATGGAAACCTTCGGATTGGTCTTAAGCATGGTCTTTGATTCATCGGGCAATTCCGGCAGTTCATAGGAACTCTCCGAATGGATATCTGTTTTGAAGGAATTGCGCACCATTCCCAAAATACCGCCTACGGCCCGTACACCCTGCACCTTCGCCCGGTTTGTGAGACCTGTGATCTCCATCTCCTGGGATGTAGGCATCTGGAATCCCATGATCCCACCTACATGTTCACGGCCAATGATCACACTCATCTTATTTGTATTTAACGTCTCAAGATCCGTGACTGTTCCTGCATTGATGCCGCAAAATCCACCGACAAAACGGTTTCCGGATACAGTCAGACCATCCAACTGCAGATTTTGGATCATTCCGTAGTTGACATTGATAAATCCCGAGGGGCGCGTGGTATAAAGTTCTGCGCCTTTCTGGGTTTTCTCCAGATATAAACCGTAGAGCACATTTGACACTTCGGTCACGGAAATGCCAGTGATCTTTTTACCATTCCCCTCCAGCACATCCCGGTCCCGCAACTGGGAAACGGAAGGAAAATCACAGTTGTCTTTTGTCACCAGAGCGATCTTGGTGCCGTTTTCGTCCACCAGTTTTCCGTTTAACGAAGCCAGATTTACTGCACCCGAAGAGTCATACACATGCTTGTTTTGTTGGAAATCTTTCCAGTCAATATCATCTTTTACCGAAAAGGTCACACCGGCGATAGTAGCAGCGGCTGCCTCCGATCCTGCCTCCTGCCCATAGGAAAGATCCTCAATATAGCGCATATTCGAGAGATGACGTGCATTCTTGATCGCGTATGTATAGGCTGACTTTCCACCTGCCAAAGAACATTTTTCCCCTGCAAAGGTCGCATGCTTTGCCTCCTGGTTCAAAGACGCGTTCCCGTTTCCAAAATTATAGATGGGCTGGGAGGGAATGCCGTCTGCCCCGGTGGTGGAAACAGAGGCAAATAAATTGTCATCTTTCACACCAAACCGAAAATAACTGAACGTCTTTGCAAACTGGGTGTTTCCAATCCTTTCGGATGAAGACCTGAGATCTGCCAATTCATTTTTATAAAGATAGGTTGTTGCCTGTATATCCACCGCATCTAACACCACATGCACGGTATCATCCGCTTCCACCCATGCCAGGATCGGAAGGTGACCGATGCTGACCGGTTGCCGGGATGCATCATACTGATAAACCGGACAATCAATGGCCGTTGCCTCACTTTGCGTTTTTAACCGGGTTCCGTCCAGTTCAATCGTCAGCAGTTTATCATCTACCTGTTGTGAGCCATGCAGATTGATCGTATATTTCACCTTTGTGGTCAACTTTGCGCGGTCTTCCTCGGGCAGCCTGCAAGCCAGATAGAAATCTTCTTTATTGTAGAGACGCACCATGGCAACAGAGGGTTGTTCCGGTGCTGCTTCAGTGGCTTTCGAAAGGGTATCCACGCCGTAAAACCCCACCATACGTTCATTCCGATAGGATTCCGTGCGATTGGCAATATCAACGATACCAGACGACTCTGCAGTTCCGTCAGGATCAGCGAGACCTTTATAAATAAACTGGTCGTTTTTATCACTGTACAATACCGAAACTACCTGTCCGTCATCCGGTGCAACTTCCACGCAAATAGCGGCACCGTTTCCGCTGCCGTCCGCTTGTTTCGTACCATTTAACACAGAGATGTCATAGACATAGGAAGCCAGTAACTCAAATACCCAGTATGCATCGGGATCACTGCTCTTTAATCCCTGCGGATCTGCAAGATATTGTGCATACTCTCCGCTATGGGCGCGCAACGCCACAATCTCTCCCTGATAAAGGGATGCATTTGTATTTCCGCTCTCGGGATACAACGCACCGTTGTCATAAGAATCCCCATCTTCCTTCGTCAATCCGGAAACATGGGCAGTCAGATTGAATCCCACCCCATGATACTTTGTAGTTGTGGGTTCTTCAACCGTACCGTCGCACAGCGCATCCTGAAATTCCTTTAAACGCCCATCTGCATCATATTCTGACAACTGATTTTGTGCTGCGACAAAGAGCATTTTTGCATACTCGTTCTGCCGGTGGAAATTCGCCCAATCCTGCCAGGAAAATAATCCTGTGACCGATACGGTCAAAAGGATGGCCAGCACCGCCATTGTCACGATCATCTCAATGATCGTAAAACCACTATTTTTATTTCTCATTCACTTTCTCGCTGCTTTCTCTTTCTGCATCATTGTTCAAGAACGCCTCAGCGTTCTTGCTGCGGAATGCGCGTCTGCTTTGCAGACATCTTCAAATGCGCATTCCTGCAATCCGCCGGAGGCTTTATGATTTATGTTTGCATTTATCCACTTCAATCTGGACAAGCACCACATCCGGGCCGATCTGGCAGATACATTTCCATGGGATCACAAGTTCAAATTCTCTTCCGAACAGACCAAAGCACTTTGCCGGGCCGGGCACGATCAAAGCCTCGATATGCCCACAGTCCGGATGGAATTCCAGATCCATCACACAGCCGAGAGATCTTCCGTCCGCCACATTGATCACTTCTTTCTCTTCCAACTCGCATAGCCGCATCCTATACCTGCACACACATATCCTTATTACCAATATATGCGGTAATTCAGATAAAATTAATCCTTTGTTTCAAGTACAAACAACTCACCTTCTGTAAAGGAAATCGATGCTTCCTCCCCTGTGATCTCATTGCTGATCCCCAAAGAGACATCCGGTGTTAAAACCGCATCTTCCAGAGGATATTTCATGCCTCGAAGTGTCAGCCCACGGACGCTTCCGCCGTGGGGGATGAGGGAGATAAATGCTCCAAATTGTTCTTCTTTTTTCAATTTGATGGGTTCCGTGATCAGACGGATCCGGTTATGGGCATCCATCATATGGATCGGCACACCTGCCCGTTGTCCGAGCGCCAGCAACTGCAGATTGCCTAACACATGATCCAGCCTGCTTCCGGTGGCTCCCACCAGATCGATACGGTCCGGCGAAAGATCCAATGCCCTTCGCACAGCAAGTTCCGTATCAGTCCAATCCTTTTGGGAGGGAAACTGCTCCATCTCTATATCTGTGCATGCCCGAAAATGTTCTACTGTTTTCTGATCTGCGGAATCAAAATCACCCAGAATCAGTTTCGGACAGATCTCATTCCGGGCAAAAAATTCCATACCCCGATCACAGGCGATCAGAAATCCATAGTTATTTTTCCGAAGCAGTTCCATCACAAATGCATCATCTAAACTGCCTCCGCTGACGATCAGTACTGTGTGTGTTTCTTTTTTCTGCATGGAACCACCAACTTTTATCGTAAATGATTTAATATCTGTTTCTTTCCTGTTCTTTCAGTTCTCCGTAAAGCTGCACATAGTTCTCATAGCGCAGTTTGGAGATCTTTCCTTCTTCCAGCGCCTGTTTGACGCCACAATCCGGTTCACTGATATGGCTGCAGCCCTGAAATCTGCAATAAGGCTCATAGGAAGCAAACTCCGTATAATACTGCTGTAATTCTTCCTTTTCCATCTGTGGAAGATAAAGGGACGAAAATCCCGGTGTATCCATGATATAGGAAGTTCCCTCAATATGGATGAGCTGTGTATGGCGTGTGGTCTGCTTTCCTCTTCCGATCTTTGCGGAAACACTTCCTGTTTCCATTTGGATCTTTGGCTGTAACCGATTGATCAGCGATGATTTTCCTGCCCCGGAAGGACCTGCGATCGTCGATGTCTTGCCGCGCAGGTGCTCCATCAACCGGTCGATTCCTTCCTCCTTTTTCACGCTGATGAACTCTACCGGATATCCGCATGCCTCATAACCTTTTGCGTATTCCCGTTTTACCTCTTCCGACACCAGATCCGATTTGTTAAAACAGATACACACCGGCACCCCCTGCATCGCCATCAAAACCAAAAAACGGTCCAGCAGATTAAAATTCGGATCCGGTGTTGCTGCTGCAAACACGATCAGCGCCATGTCTACATTGGCAACCGCCGGGCGGATCAGCGCATTGTGCCGCGGCAGGATGTTTCTGATATTTCCTTTTTTTTCTTCTTCGTCGATAATATCGATCTCTACCTGATCTCCCACTAAGGGCTTTACTCCCTGCTGACGGAAGATCCCTTTTGCTTTACATTCATAAATTCCGGATCCCACTACATGTACGTAGTAGAACCCGGAAATTCCTTTTAGTATCTTTCCCTGCATGTACAAAGATTCCTTTATATGATCATGCTTTGTTGTTAGTTCTGTGTCTGGAACATTTGGGGAGAATTCTGTGTACTGGTAGTCACATTTCCCTCTTCATCTTCCATGACC
>CAMBUC010000049.1 GCA_945871045.1 uncultured bacterium | reverse complement strand
CTATCGACTTCAGCAACCGCTTTCAATAAATATTTCCGATCCATCCAAAACCAACAGAATCCTACCATTACAACATCAAACGCATTATCTTTAAAAGGAATCTCATCAGCAGTTCCATGTTCTATATATATATTATCTGTTTTATACAACTCATTTCCATAGTTTACCGCATCTTTCGATGGTTCCAAACCATATCCACTTTGAAACACATTTGTGTCCATCATGTATTTTAAATTGTATCCATAACAGCAACCTATTTCTAATATTGATTTACCAGTAGCATTAAATTCTGCTTTTATCAAAAAATCATTAAACAATTTACAGCCTTCTGCCACTGCAATCTCTCCGCGCTCTTTCATATTCCGCTCAAAATAATTATTACCTTCTTTAGTTAATACTTCTTCTTTTGCTTTTTCCTCTATCATAAAGATTACCATCCCTTAGTTTCATTTATCGTTTCCACAAACTAGGCATAACAATATTGGTCTCTATATCTACAAATTCTGTTGCAATATCTCTAACCAATTCTTTCGGTAGGTCTTGCCTAAAAAAACTAATATTTTCTTCTAACTGCTTGATATTATCTACTCCAAAAACTAAATGGCTTATTCGCTTCTGCTGCTTTACAAAATTCAATGCTAAAGAAACTCTAGATATTTCATATTTTTCACATAATTCATCTATTCTTTGAAGAATCGGTCTAGCCCCATTCAGAAAGTCCGGTACTTCCTTTTCCTGCATCAAAATCAAGCCTTGAATAAAAGCACTTCTAGAATGTATCTGAATACTACTATTTGCTGCTTTTTCAAATATACCCGAAGACTTCATTCGCTGATCAAAAATGCTATATGGCAACTGCATAAAATCAACATTCGGATGTTCTATGCATTTTATTGCTTCATCTGGTTCATATACAGAAACACCCACTTTTTTAGCATAGCCTTCTTTTTTTAGCCTATTTAATGTATCGATAATTGCCTCATTAAATACATATCTTGAACTATGCAGCAAATAACTGTCTAAATAATCTGTATGCAAACGAGACAAACTATTCTCTATATTTTCCCGCATGATTCGATAGTATCCGGATACATCACAGTCATCTAATAAATTAGGTTTAAACTTTGAAATAAGAAACAGTTGTTCACGTGGCACGCTGTTCTTCTGTAAAAATAAACCTATTACATCCTCTGCTGTTCCATAAGCGTTTGCTGTATCAATTGTAGTTATTCCATTTTGTGTTGCATAATCAAGCATTTGTACCGCATCATCAACACATGGTTGTTTTTGACCTCTAATTCCATAGTCCATTCCAAATTGTACTGTTCCCAAACACAGTTCCATAATAGAAACTCCCTTATTTCTTATAATAATCTACAATTTTTCTTACTGCGCATATTACATCATTTACATCTTGATCTGTCATTTTAGGATAAAGAGGAATACTCAAAATCCCCTTGTATACTTCTTCCGCATTTGGACAAATACCTTTTTCATAACCGATATGCTGATAATATGGAAACCAATAAACAGGTATATAATGAATCTGACATTGTACATTTTCAGCACTCATTGCATCAAAAAACTCTCTTCTCGTACAATTCAATTTATCAAAATCAAGCCTTATAATATAAAGATGTCTACACGTGTCTGACTCGGGTATTTCATTTTGCATAATTATTTCTGGAATTTTTGAAAATTCCTGATTGTACTTTGTAACTATCTCTTTTCGTCTTGCTACAAATTTATCAATTTTTTTCAATTGACTCATAATCAATGCCGCTTGAAAATCTGTTATTCTGTAATTATATCCAAGCAAAATTTGCTCATAATACCAAGGTCCCTCATGCGGAAGGTCTTCCATCAAGGGTTCTTCACGGGTAATACCATGTGCATGTGCAAGATTCAATTTCATATATAAATCATCATCATTGGTAAGTATTGCCCCACCCTCTCCGCCGGTTATTGTTTTTACCGGATGGAAACTAAATGTAGTCATATCTGCCAATGCACCTATCTGTTGACCTTTATATTTGGTTGCAATTGCATGTGCTGCATCTTCAATAAAAACAAGATTATATTCCTTGCATATGGCTTTTATTTTCTCAATCTCAACTGCTTGACCAGTAAAATCAACTGCGATAACAGCCTTTGTTCTTGCTGTGATATGATTCCGAATACTATCTGGGTCAATATTATACGTCTTTGGATCAATATCTGCAAATACAGGTCTAGCCCCGCAATATAATGCGCAGTTTGCACTCGCGGCAAAAGTTAACGGTGTTGTAATAACCTCATCACCCGATCTAATACCTGCTGCAATACACGCACAATGAAGAGCGGCTGTCCCATTTGCAACTGCAACCGCATGTTTTGCACCAGTAAACTCTTCGAGCATTCTTTCCAATTCTTCTACTTTTGGTCCACAAGTAAGATAATCACTTCGCAGTACACTTTCCACTGCTTCAATATCATCTTCATCAATCCATTGTTTTCCATAATATATTTTTTCTTTTCTTACTGGGCTACCACCTTTTATAGCAAGTTTTTCCATTAAATTATTTCTCCAAATCTTATATAGAATCAGACTATTTTTCTTTTTTGATCACTTCTCTACATCTTTTAATAATTCATGGATTTCTTCCACTGATAACCACATAGTATTGGTTCCAGAACTATATTCAAATCCAGTTGATACTTTTTTCCCCCCGGGAATCAGTTTATCTATATTCCACCAATCATAATTCGGATAAATGATATAATGTTTGTCATACTCATATGCGTGCATGGAATCTTCTCGTGTGATCATTACCTCATGCAATTTTTCACCTTCTCGAATTCCAACCTCAGGTTTGTCACATCCGGGCAACAATGCTTCGGCCAGATCTGTGATCTTGAATGACGGAATCTTAGAAATGAAAGTTTCTCCTCCTCGTGCCTCTCCTAACGCTTTGATAACCAATTTTACCCCTTCTTCTAAACTGATCCAAAATCGTGTCATTCTATAATCAGTAATAGGCAACTCCTTACCACCATTTGCAATAATGCTTCTAAAAAACGGTATAACTGAGCCTCTACTTCCTGCCACATTGCCATAGCGTACAACAGAAAAGCATGTATCCTTTCTTCCAGAATATGCATTCGCTGCAATAAACAGTTTATCTGAAACTAACTTGGTTCCCCCATATAAGTTTATCGGATTAACGGCTTTATCTGTGGATAACGCCACCACTCTTTTTACACCACAATTTAACGCTGCATCAATTACGTTCATGGCTCCATTAATATTTGTTTTGACTGCCTCCATTGGATTATACTCACAAACCGGAACCTGCTTTAAAGCTGCTGCATGTATGATATAATCTACATCCTCGCAAGCTCGTTCTAAGCGTGCTTCATCACGCACATCACCAATAAAAAATCTTAAGCAATCATATTTAGCATGTTTTTTATATTCATTATCCATAATAAATTGCTTGTATTCATCTCGCGAATATATAATTATTTTCTTTGGATCATAATTCTCTAACGCATAATCAACAAAATGATGTCCAAATGAACCCGTTCCACCTGTAATAAGTATTGATTTATTATTTAACATAATTTATTCCTCTCAAATGTAAATTAGCATGTCCGCTCATTTTGCTCATCAAACTAATTTTTTCTCTTCCAATTATCAAATTGACAATTTTCATATTCGTCCAGGCTTAAAAATGGTGCCATGTCATCTATTCCGGTAGAAATAATCGTTCCATCTTCCTGTGTTCTGCTTGCAACACATGGTTCTATAGCCTGCATCATATCCTGTAATACCTCAATAATCATCGGTGCTTGGTTTTCAAATATTTTTTTCATTTTTTCATTCATTTGTGAATGGTTCTCTATTTTCTCATAACCTAATCCATATGCATATGCTAGTTTCTCAAAACTTGGCATACTAATTCCGGAATCATCTGTGCACCCACATAACTCACCATTAAAGAAATTCTTCTGGGTTGCAACAACTCCCCCATAACCATTATTATTTAGCACAAATATCTTTATAGGTAATTTGTTATGTACGATTGTCTGTAATTCCTGAATATTCATCTGTATACAACCATCACCGGTATATACAATTACTAAACGCTTGGAAGCAATTGCAGCGCCAATTCCTGCCGGAAGACAATAACCCATAGATCCACAGTTACAATTCAATATTACTCGCTCTCCCTGCTCTTTTATACCCAATTGTAATTTAGGATCTAAGCCGCTACTATTTCCTAGTACAACAATACTATCTTTTGTTAACTGATCAGACAATGATTTTGCCATATAATAGGGATTTACTCTGCCATCTTCACTAATTGTATGGTGCGTTTGATAAATGGGATATCTATTTTTTAATTCGGCACAGTATTCCCGCCATTCTTTATAGGTATCTTCTATCGGAGTAGTCCTCAACTGTTTTAAAAGTTCCTCAATCATCTCTCCAACATCAGCAACTATCTTTATATCACGTTTTAATGTCGGTTTCTCCTGCTCCGCTTCATCGATATCAACCACTATCTTTTTCGAGTTTTGGGAAAAGGCTTTATAATTAAAGCCAATATGAGCAAATGCCATTCTACAACCCAATACAACCAACAAATCTGCGTTTTGAATGACAAAATTTGCTGCTCTGTTTCCAACGCCTCCAAAACAGCCTACTGCTAATGGATTCTCTGCCGATATGGCATCCGAAACAAGCAGTGGGTATGTAACAGGTAATTGTAATCTCTCTGTTAATTCTAAAAATTCATCTATTTTACCAACAGTTCTCACTGCTGATCCAACTATAATAACAGGTCTTTTTGCCTTCTTTATTTCATTAAGAATACACATACTTTCAAATGATAAATCAGTTTTCTCATTTTTTCCCTGATATCCAATTAAATTATCTGTATCAATCATCGAATTTTGAATATCTAATGGTACATCGAGCCACACCGGACCCCTGCGACCATTCAATGCAACGTGGTATGCTTTTTCTAATAAATATCGAATCTCTTCTGGCTTACGCACCATTTCAGCAAACTTGGTCACATTCTTTACTGTATCAACTATTTGGTGTTCTTGTCCACCAAACTGACGTAATTTTAAACCGGTGCTTTCAACTGTAGTTGCATATCGTACCTGTCCAGATATCACAAACAGGGGTATACTGTCTTGATACGCTCCCAAAAGACCTGTAATGGTATTTGTTCCTCCCGGTCCGGTAGTTACACATACTGCTGCCATAACCCCTTTATATTTATAATAACTTTCTGCCGCCATTGTACAAGCCTGTTCATGATGATTGTAAATACAATTCATTTGGGGATTTTTGCGAAATGCATCATTAAGAAACATGGATCCTCCACCAACAACAGAAAACGAATCCGTTATCCCCTTTTTAACTAAAAAATCAACGATATAATCTGCAACTCTTTGCTTCATACTTTTCTCCTACTGCATGTTATCCAAACTCTTAACTATTCTTTTACTGATTTCGTATATATCTACATTTTTCACTTTATGATCAAGCATTTTCCTCTCTATCTGTTCCCTCAAATAAATTAGTATTTTCTTATCCTCATCAAACCAACCATAATTACTTTGCTTTTGAATTGTTGAACGAAATACTTGTACTAATTGCTGTACCCGTTTTGCATCTTCCTCTATTAAATACTTTTTTGAAAGGTAAGAAACATCTGCTTCCCCCGGCATATTTCCATTTAGTGCATGAAGCGCTATCAATCCCGAGGATATTGCATTAACAACTTGATTTAGTGTTAATTGATAACCCATTTTTAACTTTGTTATCACCGTATCGAGATCCGCACAACACAATTTTGCTACAACAGCCGGCTCATATAACAACATAAATAAAGGTTCTATCTGCGCATCATAATTATAATATGACTTCTTCAAAGTGTTCCCAATAGAACAATAAAAACCATTATAGTAATCTAATATGTAATGTGCATATTCCGCACTTCCCATATATACTTCAAAATTACTATTTTCCATCGCACGTTTCTTATTTTCAACTACGATATCCATAATTGCCGACAAGTCCCAGCATTGAAATTCACATCGTCGATCCGCTCTCTCAAAAATAATTTTCCAATTTGTATTTGCTTGCTGAGAGAACAAAAAAACAACATCTAAATCACTCGTTTCTCTTTGTAATCCACGAATACTGGATTTTCTGACAAACCATGTATAAATGGATATGTAATAGCGTTCTTCGTATTCTTTTTTCCGTGCTTCAATATACTCAAGCGCACTCTTTGTTAGTTGCATGTTCACTCCTTAATACCATGCTGAATTGCCGCGATTCTTTTTTTTATACTCGTATGATCATCAAGTTCTCTATTATAATAGATCAGATCTCTGCTATCTTCCGCATCAAATTCAAACATTAATGACGGATATCTTGGAACCAGTTCCTGATTTGAAATAGACCTTCTTTTTTCTTTAAAATTAAACAAGCATAAACTAAGTTCCTCGTCATTTATGTCCAAAACTTTCCACAATTCTTTCAAAGGAAGTCTTCTGTACGCATTTCTATACTTCATAATATTCTGGATATAGAACTCGTAATAAATAATAAAACGATGTTCTTTCGTCGAATGACTCTCCTGATTTCTTTCCAGAACATAAAGATTATCATCCAAAACAAAAAAATCTTGAATATAGTAATCTTTCTTGTTCAAGTAAGTTAATGTCTTCTCAACAATTGCATAGAAATCTTTTATATAAGGATTCCTATTTCCTAAATTACAATCTACTATTTTTTCAATCAATTCCATTAAATAAATATCCAAACACTTTCCCGGCGGTACCAAAACATCTTTACACCAAAAAACGCCTTTGGAATCTCTTTTGATACTATAGTTTCTTGCAAAATTTTTATATACTAACTGTAGTTTTTCATTGCTTGTCTGGTTTCTTCCACATTCTACAATAAATGCATTTGCAAATTGAGATGCTATCTTTGATTTATGATATTCATAGAACATTCTCTGTTCATTAAAAAATTCAAATCTATCTGAATCCCATTCCAAATCAGGCTCTGCTATTCCATACCACATTTTTTCTTCTATATTGTCATGAAATACTTCATTCGTCATAATGGCATCAGGATATGGATAATACCAATTATATATTTCAAACCCAGCTGCCTCGATGATCTGCTGCAGACGTCTTTTTGAAAATGTACGAAACCGTTCATCCTGTTCAAAACTATTTAATCCCCAGAAAAATTGTCTTGAGTAATTTTCCACTGCACCTGCAAAATACTTCATTCCCAACCGGTTTTCAACTATAATAATCAATTTTCCTGTCGGTTTTAAATAATTTCCTAACTTCTCTAAAAAATATACATCGGGATTGTCCGCTTTCACAAATTTTCTAGTAAAGGCGGTTATATCATGTAACACACATACGTCAAATTTCTCTGGAATTTCCAGTTCTTCAAAAAAACCTGTATAAACTACAGATTTCTTTGCGCGTTTCTTTATAATTTCTGCCCGCTCCTTTTTCAACTCATATGCATGCACTTGCGAAACTTTTGTTTCTAAACACTCTGTTAATTCACCAAATCCGGCACCTATTTCCAATACAGTATCCGTTTCCTTAAACGGATACCACGAAATAACCTGCTGCCGCTTCTTTGATAATGACAAATAAGCCTCTCGTGAAATTTCATCAGATATATGCAACTCTTCAACATTCGCATTATGCTCTAATAAAGATAGAATTTCTTTTTCTAATTTATCCTCGTTTACATATATATATCCGTCTTCAACCGTATTATATTCAAACTCTACATCATTATTTCTCATACAGTTTCTCCTAAGTACATGTAGTCCCTATCAGCCACAGAAGATATATTTTTCATTCCTAATTTTTCATAAATACTTCGATCAATATCTGGTATTTCTAGACTATCTATAACATTAAACCCCATCTGTGAAAAAATCAAGGCAAAATACCCGGCATATGGGGATTCGATTTTTACACAATCATGACTTCTTTCTTGACCTCGCAATTGCCTGCTATCATATAAATCTTCGTATATTGTTCTCAATATCTTTTGGTACTGCCTATTATAGTATTGTATATTCCCCTGAAAATAGAAATGCGGTAAAGGGACTTTATACATAGGATTATCTTGTAGCAAAACTTTTATTTCCTGTAACGTTGAATCTGCAATTAACTCAATCCACTCTTGCTTTTCTATTTTGATCGGAATGCTCGTTTTTCCCATTGCAATCAAAAAACATACTCTGTGTTTCCCTGTACACAGATTAAAATATCCTTTTTTATTCCATCTTGCCTTGGGCGCCTGCTGAACAAAAAAAATGGGATAATGATCATATTTCCACCTCATCTGCTCAAATATATTCATTCTATTGTCAAGAACATACTGTCTCCAGCCCTCCGTAATCTGTACATTTTCACTTCGTGCACCTTCTTCACAAAGTTCTATATAATCGTCTATACATTTTGTCGTATCTCCGTCAAAATATTGGAATAAGCGAATATATGGAATTAATGACAATACGGGTACATCTGACCATTGCGGCGCTGTCACTCCTGTATATATCTGTTCCAGAGGCACATTGATTGTAACTGTACTTTCTGCTTCCTCCAATATGGATATATCCTTCCAGGAAAACATTTGTTTTGGAGAAATTATAGGTATTTCATAACTGGGCACATCCCCCACTTTGTATATACATTCATATGCATGATCTAATAATTTCTCATCATCAGACATTACACCATTGATTGCATGAATTGTTTTATATATTATCTTTGTATATCCTCTTTTCATTAATTCTGACGCAATTTCCGTATGATAGTACACATTTTTCACAGCCACAAAGATCACAGAATCTATATCTTGCTTTGCTGCCATTTCTTCCAAACTATATACCGGAATTCCTATACAACTTTTTATTTCATCCGCCCGTTTATCTATGTAGCCTTTTATCTTAAAACCTTTTGCTAATAAAGCCTTTCCAGTAACCGTACCTATATACGATGCACCATAAATATACATATCATTCTGTACTTTATACCGGGTATTACTCTCTCTAATGGTACTCGCCCCTTTCCATACGGTTTAAAATCAGTTCTTCTGCACCATCTAATCGATCACTTTCAAACTCTCGATCTAATGGAGCAGAACATTGTGCACATATCTCATTATCGCATCGCTTATGTTTCAAATGTTGGATAAGAAATCTCTTTCTTACCTCGGAATTCCATGCAGCAACTAAACTCATATCTGCAATATTTCCATAAATCATCGGCTGAGGATGGTCACAACAAGGAACTATCCTACCATCTGCCAATGTATACAATGTATAAAATAAACTACTGCATGCCACACCTTCACATGCTTTATATTTTTCTTGTGTATATTTTTCATTATCTGCTATCATTCCCGTATAGTCTACTCCCTTAAATACAGGAGATACTTTATCAAGGTAAATAGTATCACAAATTGATCCATACATTTCGTAAAATTTAGATTCTTCTCCTTCATCTAGCGCCAAATCTACCGTCTTTATATGGACTCTGCACTTTCCTCTGCTATATTCATAAAAATACTGAATATTATTATAAAAATTTGCATAATCAATTTTTACGCCGCATACTTCCTTATATTTTTCTGCTGTAAGCCCTTGTAAAGAAATACATAGTCTTGTTAAACCGGCGTCAATCAACCCTCTACTCAACTCAGGAGTTAACACAGATGCGTTTGTAACTATTTCATATGCATCCGCTAGATCAACATCTTTCATATATTGTATCATACGCACAATATTAGGCTGTAACAGTGGCTCTCCTATACTAGTCAATAATACTGTTTTTATCTTTTGGGGAAACTTTTTTGCTGAATCAACAATTGTAACAAATGTGTCCCAATCTAAAAAACTCTTTACTAGTTGTTTTTTTTCATTTACACTATCGTCTGCTGATTGAATACAATACTTACATTTAAAATTACAAATGTCACCCACAAATATTCCTAACAAAAAAGGCGTATCAATCGGCACAACATCTCTTAATACGGTTCTATCATTTTTCAAACTTCTTGTGGTTATTTCTGCCATTTTTCTTCTCCTATCCCATAAACTATTTGTTGATCATTACTTACTCCTACAAAAAAAGGTTTTTTATGAAATCTTTTTTTTAATATCTCCAAAATAATATCTTTCATCGTTATTTCAACTTCAACAATTAAATGCTTACACTCATTTTTTGATAATATTTTTTCAATCCCTTTTATGCCTACCATACTGCTATTCACATATACTACTTCAATACGTTTCTTTTCTATTTCTGCGTAATCCAACACCGTTACGTTATCTTGATACAATAACCTATTTAGTTGCGTACAAACCTGTTTCTGCGTTGTATCTTGTGTCCCTACATAAGACTTACTCCAGCCAAACAATGCACATAATCTGGCGAAATAACCATCATATGCATCAACTTCTAAAAAGGAAAACATC